>JBGSME010000726.1:0-6082 GCA_041740335.1 Bryobacteraceae bacterium
ACGCGCCGGCGATGGGCGCCGCGGCGATAGGCGATGCCGCCACTCCGATGGCGTCGAGCTTGTCGCGCAGCTCCACGATGAGGCGCTCGGCGGTCTTCTTGCCGATTCCAGGAATGCGAACCAGTCGTTCCACCTGTGCGCCGCGGATGGCGGCGACCAGGTCCGCCACGGCGAGCCCGCTCAAAATCGTGATGGCGACTTTGGGGCCGACGCCGGAAACCGAGATCAGCCGCTCGAAGACGCGCTTCTCTTCTACAGTGGAGAAACCGAATAGCAGAATTGCATCTTCGCGAACGACGGTATGGACGTGGAGCGATGCGTCCTGGCCGGTATCCGGGAGCGAAGAGTATGTGGAAATGGGGATCATGACGTCGTAGCCGACGCCGGCTGCCTCAATGACGACTTGATTGGGGTGCTTTTCGAGAATAGTCCCGCGAAGATGGGCGATCATCAGTTGCTGTTGTAGCACGTAGGCGGGTCCGGTTTGTAGGTTATGCTGGAGAGCAGTGATTCAACGCCCTATCGCTCTGGGAGGTTTCTTGCGCTTTCTAACTTCTTTCGCGCTCGCTTGTGCGCTCTCCGCTCCTGCCGCTGCGCAGCTTGCAGTGGAACAAAAATTATTCGACTTCCAGCAAATGGCCACGCTGTTCGCGAAGAACTATGCGCCCCTCGAGTGGAAAAAGCAGATCGGTAGCCTGGAGTTGTTCGACCTGCGTGGGTGGACGGAACGTGTGCGGGCCACCAAGAACGATCTCGAATTCGCCGATCTCTGTTTCGAGTTTGTCGCCGGTTTCAATGACGGCCACGTGCAGCCCGTCATGCAGTCCGACTTCGTAGCGTTCCTGCCCATCTCGACCGATGTTTACGAGGGCAAGGTGCTGATCGACGGTATTGACCGGCGAACGCTGCCGGCGGCGCGTTATCCGTTTGCCATCGGAGACGAGGTGGTGTCGGTGGACGGAGTGCTTGTCGAGCAATGGCTGGAGCGGCTTGACCGTTATGCCTTTGGCGCCAATCCCCTGACGAACCGCCGTTTCGCCGCCGACTACCTCACCTTGCGCCCGCAGGCGATCTATCCGTTCGCACACCAGATCGGCGACACGGCCAAGGTGGCGGTGCGCCTGGAAAGCGGCGACGTCGAAGAATTTGAACTGCAGTGGGTGAAGCGCGGCACTCCAGTGGAAAATTTCGGACCTGTTCCCAATCAGCGGTTCGCGTCCGCGCGGGCGGTTGCGCAAGAGGATGACATGGCTCGGCGGATGGCGAATCTGCGTTTGCCGGCGATCCGCCCGCTAGCCGTCAACGGCTTCGGGAGTCCTGTCCCCTACTATCGCTTGCCGGCGGGTTTCCGTATTCGTCTGGGCTTGACGCGGGGGGATCTCTTCGTAAGCGGCACCTATCAGTCGCAGGGGCTTCGGATCGGCTATATCCGGCTGGGCGATTTCGATGGAACCGACGAGGCACTATCGCAGTTCATCGACGAGATTTTGTTTTTCCAGTTGAACACCGACGGGCTGGTGATTGACGATACCCGCAACCCAGGCGGCGATGCGTGCTATACCGAGACCCTGTTGCGGTTCCTGATGCCGCGGACATTTCGCACGATAGGACTCCAACTGCGCCCGACGGCTGCATTGGTTGCCGCCCTTTCCCGGTCATTGGCTTCCGCCAAGGCCGGCGGCGCGGAGCAATACGTGATCGACCTTTTGCAGTCGCGCTTCGATGTTGTGTCGAGCGCGTACAAGGAGAGCCGCGGGCTAACCGGGCCGATTCCTCTTTGCGGACTCTCGTTGGATGTGGAACCGGTGCGGGACCGGGCCGGAGTGGTGGTCTCCTACGACAAGCCGATCCTGGTGCTTGCCGATGAACTCTCGGCGTCGGCTGCCGACGCGTTTGCTGCGGTGATGCAGGACAACAACCGCGCAACAATTTTCGGATTGCGCACCATGGGTCTGGGCGGGGCGCTGTTCGATTCCGGTCCGTTCACCACCTACTCCGAGATTGAAGGAAGCGTGACCGGAGGCCTGATGGTGCGCCCTCGCGACGTGGTTACCAGCGAGTATCCTACAGCCCCGTTTATCGAAAATATCGGTGTTCGGCCGGATGTCTACTACGATTTCATGACGCTTGAGAACCTCACCACCGGGGGCGCGCCATTCGTTCAGGCGTTCACGGCTGCGATGGTGGATTCGATCCTGGGACGGTAGCCGGCACCCTCTACCGTACTCCCGCCGATTCCAGCGGAGACTTTGCCTTGAGCGCCGCTGCGTCCAGCACCCAGCGCCGGATGATCTGGTATCCGCGATCGGTCGGGTTGTAGCGGCGCCCGCCCTGATGGCCATCCTCTTTGCCGGACTGCACGTTCAGCGGCTTGCGCAGCAGCTTTGAGTTTTCCACCTCCGCGGGGTCGTTCACCCGTTCGAGTAGGATCTTATAGTCGGTCCAGATGTCGGCCGCGCTCAAATACCCACGATTGTTGGCGGGCTTCAGTTCCATCGAAGGCACGCGGCCGGGAACTCCGTGACAGCTCATGCAAGCGAACTCATCGTCGCGATTGGGACGTAGCAATTCAGGAGTCACGTGGTCGCGGAAGTATGCGAAATTCTCCTTCCAGGCCTGGCTCAGGGAAGCCGCTTCGGCAACGTCGTCCTCGTAAAGCTTCGGCTCCTTCGGCGCCAGCGCTTTCCGAACCACCGGATGGTAGCGGACGCGCGCGTTTGACGCTCCCAGGGCCGTGGCCGCCAGACGAAGGCGTTTGTCCACCTTGCCGGTCAGTTGGTGGGCCACAAGTTGAGCCGCGCGCTCACGGTACGCGGCGAACCGGTCGTCGAACTTGACGGCCGAGTGTACTTCCGGAAGCGGCGTTTCCCATTCGAGCAGCCATTTGGCGCTTTCAAGCCACAGCATCTCTTCCATCGGGCTGCGGAACTTTGCCGGCATCCGGTCAAGCAGCGCCGGAGTCTGCAGATCCGGATTGGCGTGCAGCACGCGAGCCATCGATCGGGCGAGATACCAGTCAGTGGAATCCTTTTCCATCTGCAGCGGCTCGCGGATGTTCTCGGCCAGTTTGGCCCGATCTTCCGGAAACTCCGGGACGAGGAGCGAATAGAAAATCTTCTGCTGTTCGGCGGTCTTGGGCATGTTCCAGCGGGCGCGGGCGAACAACTTCAAAATCGGATTCACCAGTTCGGTGCGGCGCTCGGGTTCGGTTGCGCCACGGTGCACCTGCTCCATTAGCGGCTCCACGAACTCCTGCGCCGCGTTGAGCGTGATCACCCGGGGGTCGGCGAGCGAGGTGGCGGCGAGCGTGCGGAACTCCTCGGCGCCGTTGGTGGACGCGTCAAGCAACTTTTTCTGGAGCGGCTCATAGATGATGTTGGCGGCGGCTTCCAGAGAAAGACGCACATGGTCCTTTGACCCTGCCGGCGCGGCGTTCCAGTATGCGAAGACGGCCTTGCCGATCGCCTCGCTGCTCTTCGGGGTCACATAACCCATTTGGCCGGGACCACCGTCGCCCCCGGCCTGATTGTAATAAGTGGATGCGATCGCGGTGAGCCGGCCGATCATAGTGGCCGAAGGGTTCCGATCGAGCCGCGCCTCAATCATTTCGAACAGCTTGGTGAGCTCCGGATATTGATGCTCCTTGCTGCCGTTTGCCCGCTGGCCGTTCGCGATGAAGAGAGCTTCGGTCTGGTAGCGGCGGGCGTTCTCGGCAAGCACGGACGGTTCGTCCTTTTCGAGCGCGGCGAGGAACGCGCGGTTCAACGCATCGCGCACGGGAGGGTTCCACACCCACCAGTTCCAGGCGGCGCGCGTCGCCCATGCGCGCACGGCGGGATGCGGATCGTCGAGCATCATGCGCGACAACAGTCCCGTGATCCGCGGCCAGCCCACGCCCGAGTGCGTCATGACAGTATCGGCGCGCATGATCAAAGCGCCGGCAGCAGCTTCCCGCGTGCGGTCGCTGGCGTTGTCCAGGGCAGGGAAAAGCGTGTCCCAGCCTTTATCGTCGAGCAGGGTTTGCCGGAGCCCCCAACGTGCGGCCTCGCGCACCATCTTCACCGGATCGCCCAAGCCCCCGATCTGATGCCCCACGCCGCGTTCATCGTGGATGCCGCCAAGGGCGATCTGCGCCCAGTAGCGGACCAGCGGACTTTCATGATTCACGCCCGCGGCGATCAGATCGAAAAACTGCCGGTCGCCGGGAGACAGCCCCAATTGGGCAAGCGCCCGAAACCGGCCGGTGGTGTCCGCCAGCGATTCGCCAGGTTGCGGCGCCAGTGATATCCGCGTCGGCGCGGAATCGAGCACGGGGTAGTATCGCGCCAGCGCGTGCAGCGCATACGCGGTGGTCACGAAGCCGGTGAGTGCGTGATTGTTCCAGCGCCCGAAGGTATCCTGCTTGGCGAGCATCGCCTTGATGGCGCGTGCAATCCGCGGATCGTCCCGGGGAACGCCCAGTGTGTGAAAGGCGGTAATGGCGAGCGCGGTGGGCGAAGGGTCCACGTCCGCATCGTCTATTTTCAGCTTCCAGGTATTGCCGGACTGGGTGCCCGGATGGAACTGCCACATCCCGTCGGGGCGTTGAATGGCGGAGAGTCGCTTGGCGTCTTGAGCCACCTGCGCCTCGATCTTCGCCAGGAACAGCTTGGTCTCGTCGGTCTCGCCGCGTAGCGTCAGGTACTCGGCTGGCGCAACGAACACTTCGTTGAAGAAAAGAATGCGATTGGAAAGATCATCGGAAAACTTGGGATTCACCGCGAGCATCTTACGTGCCTTTTCTTCCACTGCGTCGAAGTATTTCTGATTGCGCGTGGAGCGCCATGCGCGCATCAGGATTTCGCTGGCGAAGCGGTACACAAGGGCTTGGCCGATGTTGGATCCGGGGCCCGCGGCGTTGATTCCAGCCGGGTCCGAAGACTGTAGGACAAAATTGGCGGCGCGGATTTGCTGCGCCGAATGTAGTCGGCGCGCCGGCACGATGGACTCGAGCAGCGTCACGTTGTAGCCAGCCACGCGCGTGCCGGCTGGGCCGTCACCGAGATCCAGCGGCGCGAGGCGGGTGTTGTTCGCCGCCTCGGCCAGGGTGTTGGTGGGCCGCATCGATTCATACGCGAGGTTGCGAAGATGGCGCAGGTTCACCACGTTCTCGGGACGGTAGCCTTGCTGCATGGCGCCGATGGGTCCCCAGACCCCGGACTGGGTATGGCAACTCATGCAGTGGGTACCGAGAAGGCTGCCGGTGTCGCGAATACGGCGGTCGACGGAAGCGCCGCGAGGGCGGTTCATCAGCCACGCGTCCACCTGGCCCATATGATCGTACATCGATTGGCGGATCGCCTCGGGTACCGTGGCGTATGGCGCCGGTTTCCGGATGCGGAGTTCCGCCTCGTAGCCCGGCGAGTTAGCTTCCACTTTCAGAAAGTAGACGCCGCCGGGCTGCAGGATGCGGCTCATCGCGGTGCGATGGCCTTCGGTCTGCTGATGCACGCGCTCGTTCGGGTTGGCGCCTTCGCGATATTCTTTTCCGTCCGCGGTGTAAAAGAGCAACTGGGCCGCCACCAGCGGATCCGGGAGGCTGAGATTGGCTGTGAAAAGCCTCGGATGGGCGCCTTTGAACTCGATGCGGAACCAGTCGATGCCGGAAGTGCCGGCGTTGCCGTTATCGAAGTATTCGGCGTCGTCGGCTCCGCCGGTGATATGAATCGTTTCGTCGCCCCCCCCCCGATGGCGATGGGCTGCGCGGTGGCGATCGAATCGTTGGGCTCGGCTTCGAGCACCATGCCGCGCGTGGACGCGCCAGGATTCACCGGCTTGATCCATTGTTGAATCGACACCGCGTGCCCCTTGGGCCACGGTGTCTTGCGCGGGAATGCATTCATCCGCTCAACCGTGCCGGTTTCGCGCCAGCGAGGGCGGTTGAAGATGGGCTCTTCGTCTTCCACCGTGGCGATCTTCAAAGTATAGGTTCCGTCGCTTGGAGCGCGAAACATCAGGAAGAAGTCAGGATCGAGCGCGTGAAGAATCTTACGGTAGCCGGCCCATTCAACGGCGACCCGGCCGTTGGCCGGAAGCTTGGATG
>JBGSME010000727.1:0-3857 GCA_041740335.1 Bryobacteraceae bacterium
GCCGGCTCGCCTCGAACTCGGCCACGCTCGCCAGTGCCGACGCTGGAAGATATCCCTTCACCGCGCCGTCCCGGGCCGTCACCTTGTAACAGGCCCCCATCTCGCCGGTGATCGCGAATCGCAGTTCCACCGGCTCGCCGGCCTTCACGCTGCCTACAATTTTTGCCCTGGCCTCACATCCTTCGCGGATCGGATGATCTCCGAGCGATACGCTTTGGATGGCGGCGAATAGCACAAGTGGCAGAATTGCCATATATGCCCACGATACCCGCCGATGCCGCTTATGTCTCTCGGGTGAACGCCTCACTCAGCTTTCGCCAGGTTTCCCCCACCTCTTCCGGAAGCACACGCGTCTCGCCAACGCTCGTCATGAAATTCACATCGCCGGGCCATCGCGGCAGCAGATGCATATGAACGTGGCCCGCCACTCCCGCCCCGGCGCAGGCTCCGATGTTCAACCCCATGTTGATCCCCGGCGCTGCGTAGACTTCCTGGAGCACCCTTTCCCCCCGCCGCGCCAGTAGCATCATTTCCTGCGCGGTCTCCGTGGTGCATTCTGCCAGCGTCGCGACGTGTGCGTAGGGCACAACCATGATGTGCCCGCTCGAATAGGGGTAGAGGTTGACCACCACGTAGTTGAGCGAAGCGCGGTGGACGACCAGCCCTTCCTGGTCTGTCTCGCGTTGCTTCGCGCAGAAAACACACTCGCGGCCGCCACCGGGTTTTGCCGTAACGTACTGGTGCCGCCAGGGGCTAAATAGGCGGTCCACTTGGAAATCCGGACGCGCGAAGCTAGAATCCGCGCGCTTCCTTGCCTTCCTCGACGTTCACCAGATCTTTCAATTCCTTACTGGGCTTGAAGTAGGGGATTCGTTTGGCAGGTACTTCCACCCGCGCCCCGGTCTTCGGATTCCGTCCGATCCGGGCCTGTCTCTGCCTCGTGCGGAAACTACCGAATCCGCGGATTTCGATCTTGTCATCGGAACGCAGCGAGCGAACCACGCTGTCGAATATCGCTTCCACGATCACCTCGGAATCCTTCCGGGTCATCTCCACTACGCGGCTCACCTCTTCGATCAAGTCGGCTTTCGTCATCGTAGAGCTCTCTTAGTACCTCACCAACCCTTATGCTAGCAAAATCTTTGAGTTAGCGCTCTTGGGGATCCTTCGAATGGATCACTTCTTCGATCGTCGAGTTCGCGGCAGCCGCCTTGCGATGGTACTGCTCCAACCGGTCGCGCTCCAGATCGTCTCCAACCGCGCGCAGACTCAGCCCGATCTTCCGTTCCGATTCCACCATTCGAATCACCTTGAAATCCCGCTCCTCGCCCACCGGCAGCAGCGGTTCGTCCTTCTCGCGCTCACCCCCGCCAGGTATCTCACTCTGGTGGCACAGCCCTTCTATGCCCGGAGCCAACTCCACAAACACGCCGAATGGCGCCGATCGCGTCACCTTGCCTCGCACCAGGTCGCCCGGATTGTGGGCGTGGAAAAATGTCTCCCAAGCATCTGGCAGCAGTTGCTTCATCCCCAGCGACAGCCTCCGGTTTGCCGGATCGATCCCGAGGATTGCCGCTTCCACGATCTGGCCCTTCTTTACCATTTCTGAAGGGTTCTTCAACCGCGTGTCCCACGACATGTCGGACACGTGGACCAGCCCATCGATCCCTTCTTCCACTTCCACAAAAGCCCCGAAATCGGTCAGCTTCCGCACGCGGCCTTTTACCACCGAACCGACGCTGTACCGCTCCGACACCGTCGTCCACGGATCGGCTTCCAGTTGCTTCATGCCAAGCGAAATCCGATGTGCTTCCGGCTTCACTTCCAGAATCACCGTCTGGACCTGATCTCCCACCTTCACTACTTTCGAGGGATGCCGCATCCGCCTTGACCACGTCATCTCCGAAATATGGATCAGCCCCTCAACGCCCGGTTCCATCTCGACGAAGGCGCCGTAGTCGGTCACGCTCACCACCGTACCCATCACTCCGCCGCCCACCGGGTACCTCTCGGCCACCGTTGCCCAAGGGTCCGGCTGCACCTGCTTGATCCCGAGCGAAATTCGTTCCCGCTCCCGGTCGAACTTCAGGACCTTTACCGTTACGTCCTGCCCCACCTCGAGCACCTCGGAGGGATGCTGGATCCTCCCGTAGGAAATGTCGCTCACGTGCAGCAGCCCGTCGATGCCGCCCAGGTCCACGAACACACCATAGTCGGTCAGGTTCTTTACGACGCCGGTGACGATCGCGCCTTCGGCCAACGTCTCGAGGGTAACTGCCTTCCTTACCGAGCTTTCCTGCTCCAGCGCCGCCTTCCGCGATACCACCACGTTCCCGCGCCGCCTGTTTAGCTTCACGATCCGAACGGCGATATCCTGCCCCACCAACGAATCGGTGTCCCGCAGCGGCCGTATGTCGATCTGCGATCCAGGCATGAACGCGAGCACGCCCACGTCTACCGACAGTCCACCCTTGATTTTTTCGATGACGCGCCCGGAAACCAGCAGTCCGTCCCGGAACGCTGTTTCGAGCGTGTCCCAATGGCGCATCTTCGACGCTCGATCGTGCGAAAGCCGGATGTACCCTTCGACGTACTCGGCCTGACGGTCGATCATCACGTCGATCACGTCGCCACGCTTCACCGTGACCGTTCCGTCCGGCTGCGTCAACTGCTCCAGCGGGACCAGTCCTTCGTTCTTGTATCCGAAATCGACAATCGCGTCGCGATCGGTGATGGATACAATCGTTCCTTGCCGTACTTCCCCTTCCGCGGGTAGAGCAAAGTGCGACGAAAAATCCTCAAGCATATGCTCGAGGTCTTCGACATCCATTGCCTCTTGCTCGGCTGCCTCCTGTTCGGCAGCCGCCTGCTCGGCATCCTCTGGCGGTAAGTGAATGGGCGGGTAACCCGGTTTTACTTCGTCATGGCTCGACATCGATCGAGTCTCCAAATCCATTAATCCGAAGCGCGTTTCCGTGCGTGCGATTGTCTACAAATGCTTGATAGCTTTGTACTTCAGAACTATAGCGGAGCCTTTGCCTGAAGTCAACCGGGGGGGACCCCCGTCCGGCACCTCATTTGAGTACAATGGAGACAACGGAAGAGAGAGTTTCCATTCCTGACAATTTCTTTGTGAAACGGACCCGCGTCCGTGTTCGCTAAACAGACCGATCGCCGGACCGCTTTGGCGGGCATTGCTTCCATCCTGCTCACGAAGGAAGTAGTAACCTCCCCGATGTGGCTTGGCGCCTCCGCGCTCCTCAACGCCAAGAACTCGCCGGACCCTGTCCTGAGCCCGGCCTTGAGCGTCGTCGACATGCAGCGCGCCCTGATCCGCCTCGGTTACCTCCCCGCCGGCTTCGACACCGATGTCTTCGATTGCCGCTCCGCCCGTGCCCTGGTTCGGTTCAAACGCCATGCCAGGCGAACCTATCGGATCTCCTCGAGCACCGGCCGCCCCGCCGACATCGCCCCGCTCGCATGCTTTTCCGGGCGGTGCGACCCGATCATCGACAACGCCACCGCTGCCGAACTTGCCGCCTGGCTCGAGCATGGCTGGTCTCTCCCGTTGGGCCGCTTTCGCTTCATCAACATCCCGCCCAACAGGACCCGTCTCGACCGCCGTGCCCTGCTGCGCGAGGATGTCGCGCAGATCTGGCTTGCGTTGATTGATTCCGTCCGCCGGCGCGGCGGCACCATCGACGGGCCCTATGGCGATACCTGGCGTCCCCTGGGATTTCACCGAAAAGACGGAACCAGCCCCCGCAGCTTCCACATCACCGGCCGCGCCATTGATCTCAATCAGTACCTCGCGCACTCCCCGGCGCAGCGCTACTTTCTCGCTCCCGAGCCCGACG
>JBGSME010000728.1:0-4602 GCA_041740335.1 Bryobacteraceae bacterium
GGCGTGGGGCTTGGGGTGGTTGCGCGAAAAGAAGGGCAGCGCAGAGGAAGCCGACGGACAATGTTCGGTACAGCGTGATCATAGCGGTTGGTTCCATTTTATGCCCTGCCGAGCCAGTTTGGACTTCAGGGTGGGCAAGCCCGCAATCCGCCAGCTTGCGGGGCACGGCTCGCGGCAAATGGAGCACTACTCCCAGATCCGCATGGATGCCAAGCGGGGCGCCGTGGAGTCCCTGACCGAGAGTGGAAAACGGGGGAAATTGGGGCCGGTTTCGATTGAGCCTGCTAAGGAATCCGCTAAGGTGGAGGCAATTGGCTCCTCAGGTAAGACTCGAACCTACAACCCTTCGGTTAACAGCCGAATCGGAGCGATTGTGCCGCGCTGTGCCGGCAGTTGCACTGGGTTGCCAAGTCGAGCCTAAGCTCTTTCCTTCGAGTAGCTTAACCGTTGCCCTGGGTGGGCGATCCTTGCGCCGTTTTGCTGGCTGTTGGTGCTCCGAATAGGCAAGAAATAGGTAAACGCAGAGGCGCGCCATCCCCGGAACGATGGGTACTGGTGGCGCTGCTCGTGGTCTTCTCCGCCCTGTCACCGGGATTTCTGACCGAGGGGAATCTCACGATCCTCATCAAGCACGTTGCCCGTTCCGGGCGAGGGCGGCCATCCGCACTACACGGTGATCGAGGCAGCAAACTGACGGTAGAGTAAACCGGCGCCGACGTGATGATCCAGTCCGCGTGCGATCCGGGTGCGGCCCAATAGGTGACCACGCAGGCGAGCCGCGGACGCCTTTCGGCGGCACTGCCCGCCAAGGCCGCTGCGCCGGGCATTCCGATCATTTTGCGGCGCGTGAAGCGTGGACTCGATGCCAATGGGTGATCCTGGTTCATACGAAGGATCGATTGTAGCGCTGACAGCTTCGCTTAGGGGATGGCGGAAGGTGCGCTGAGAGAACGCCGCCATCGCTCGAGGCGCTTTTCGAGGCCGGCGACGACCGCCGGCTGCGTGCCTGACAGATCACGCGATTCTCCCGGATCGGTTTCGACGTTGTACAGACGCCGCTCGCCGCCGACATCGATGAGTTTCCACTTGCCGCGGCGGATGGCGTGGCTGAGGGGTGTGCCGACTGCGCTGTCCTGGAATCGCCAGCAGAGTTCGCGATCGCCGCGCGGTGTTCGTCCGCGAAGGACCGGGGTGAGGTCGCGTCCGTCGACCGAGGGTGCGCCGGTGAGAGTTGGAAACCAATCAGGAAACCAGGAAAGAGCCGCGGTGATCGTGCCCGGCCGTGTGAGCCCCGGCCAGCGAACGATTGCGGGAACACGGATTCCGCCTTCGTACAACTCGTACTTTCCGCCGCGCAGAGCGCCGTTGCTTCCGGCCTCGGCGGGCGGGCGTTTCTTTACCCAACCGTGGTCGGAGAGAAAGACGAAGGCGGTACGATCCCACTGCCCGGTACGTTCGAGGGCCTTGCGCACCTCGCCGACGGTGTGGTCCATGCATCGCACCATGCCTTGGTAGACGGCCTGTTGTTCGGTGACACGGCCGCGGAACGGCTTCACCCATCGTTCCGGCGCCTGGATTGGAGTGTGCGGCAACGCCAGGGGCAGGTACAGGAAATACGGATGGGTTGTATGCGCTTCGATGTAGTCGACCGCCTTCTGCGTTGCGAGATCCGGGAAGTATCCTTCGAGCGCGATTGGCTGCTCATTCTCATAAGTGGTGCGGCTGCCGGTTGCGCCGCCGCCTTTCGAGAGGTGTGTGTCGTAGTCGATGGTGCCGTTGAGGAAACCCCAGAAGTAATCAAAGCCGCGCCGCCTCGGAAGATATTCGCCGGCCATGCCGAGGTGCCATTTGCCGATCAGGGCTGTGCGGCGGCCCTGGTTGCGGAGCATGGAGGCGATGGTGGGCAGGCCAAGGGCGAGGCCGCGATGATCGTCTTTGTCGCGGAGCACGCCGGTGACGCCGGTCCGATCGGGCGCCAGTCCGGTCATGAGTCCGGCGCGCGCGGGAGAGCAAACGGGGGAGCAGGAATAGTGTTGCGTGAAGCGAAGCCCCTCGGCGGCAATCCGGTCCAGATGAGGAGTGGCGCCGGTGGTGGATCCGTAGCAGCCGAGGTCGCCGTAGCCGAGATCGTCGGCGAGCATCAGGATCACGTTGCGCGGTTGGCCGGCGGCCAACCAGGCGATGCCGCCCGATAGAAATCGCCGGCGCTCGAGTTCAGGGGTCATTTCGATTTCCGGCTCGAGACGCGGGTCCGGCTTCGCTGTGGTCCGCGGACCATCGCCTGCCTCGCCTGTCCCGCGGTGAGTTTTCGAAAGGTGTCGACGATCTGATCTTTTCGATGCCGGACATGGCCGCGCATGGACTGGGCGGCCTGCTCGGGCGTTCCTTCGACGAGGGTGCGGGCGAGATCGGAATGCCAGTTTTCCGGGAGGCGGGCGAACTCGCTGGAGATCATGAAGAGCCAGTTGAACAGCAGGACGCGGCTACGTTCAATGGCTGAAGTGAGCATGGGGCAGCGGGTGGCCTGGGCGATGAGCATGTGAAATGCCATGTGGGTCCGCTCGAGTTGGGCGTGTCGTCTGGGGTCGTAGGGTTCGCGGGCGAGGCGGGCGTAGCTACGGTCGAGGGCGGCGGCCGCCTGAAGGAGGCGTTTGCGGGTGGGGGCAGTGGCGGATTCGGCGAAGAGGCGCGCGGAGTGGGTCTCGAGGGCTTCGCGTAGTTCGTAGTTGCCGCGGGCTTCCTCGACGGTGGGTATGCGAACGCGGCTGCCGGCGCGTGGGCGAGTTTCGATCAACCCTTCGGCTTCGAGACGCGCCATGGCCTCGCCTACGGGAACGGCGCTCATGCCGAATTCGCCGGCGAGGCGGCGCCTTGACAGGGGAGTGCCCGGCGGCAGTCTTCCCTCGAGAATGGCATCGCGGAGGTTCGAGTAGGCGTTTTCGGCGAAGTTGCCATCGGTGCGGGTTGGAGAAACTGGCACGTCAGTTCTGGCCATTCGATTGACATTCCATTGTTGCACAGCGTAAACTTGCACTGGAAAACTGATGTACCAGTTTCAGGAGGTTGCCATGGGCTCACGTCTCATCCTATTGGTGGTTCTCGGGGTTGCCGCGGCGCGAGGGCAGAACATCACCGGCGCGATATTGGGAACCGTCACGGATCCGACAAGCGCCGCGATTGCGGGCGCCACCGTGGAAGTGACGCAAACCGAGACCAACCAGACTTCGCGGCTGACCACGGATGCGGCCGGATTTTACCAAGCCAATTACCTACGGCCCGGCACGTATCGTGTTTCGGTGGGAAGTACGGGATTCCGGAGCCTGGTGCGTGAGAGTGTCCGCGTGGAGGTTGAAAGCCGGCTGCGGCTCGACTTCGCGCTGGAGGTGGGCGACACAGCGACGAGTCTGACAGTTACGGGAGAGACGCCGCTGGTGGAATCGGAGTCTGCTTCGCTGGGGCAGGTGGTTGGGACGCGCGCAGTTGAAGAGCTTCCGATTCGAGGCCGGAACATTTTTGACTTGGTCGGGCTGGGGGCGGGTGTGCAGGTGAATCCGCGCGCGATGGGCAGCACGGCTTCCACCGGCGACGTCGGAGCGCCTTTGTTCGTGCTCTCCGACATCTCCATCAACGGCGGCCGCTTCCGCACCAACGACTATCTGGTGGACGGTGTTTCGATCATGCTGCCGGAGAACAACAACTTCGCGATCTCGCCGTCGCCCGACAGCACGCAGGAGTTCAAGGTGCTCACCAACAGCTTCGGGCCGCAATTCGGGCGAAGCGGCGGCGGCGCGATCAACGTGGTGACCAAGGGCGGCACCAACGAGTTACACGGTTCGGGCTATTGGTTTTTCCGGAACGACCGGATGCGGGCGAACAACTTCTTCTCGAACGCGCGGAATCAGGCGCGGCCAGTGTTCCACTTCAACATGTTCGGCGCGGCGGTGGGGGGCCCGATCGTCAAGGACAAGACGTTCTTCTTCGCGGACTACCAGGGCCATCGCGAGGATATCGGCGGCGGAGCAGGTATTCTTACCGTTCCCACCGAAGCGGCCAAGCGCGGCGATTTCTCCGCGCAGCGCAACGCGGCCGGCGCGATCGTGACGATCTTCAATCCCTTCACGACCCGCGCGGCGGGAAGCGGTTTCGTGCGCGACCCGTATCCCGGCAATATCATTCCGGCGAGCCAGCAGAGCCGCGCCGGGCGACGCCTTCTGGAGTTCATGCCGGCGCCGAACCAGCCCGGCATCGGTCCGGCGTTGATCAACAACTATGCGTGGAACCTGGCCAGTTTCGTGAACAGCAACCAGTGGTCGGCGCGGATCGATCATCGCTTTTCCGACAGCAACAGCGTGTTTTCGCGGATCAGCCGGAACACGGGCGACACCGGCAGCACGGGGCCGTTCGGCAGCATCGCGGACACGGTTGTGGGCAACACGGTGAGCCATGCGCTGGTGGGTGTGGCGAACTGGACCTCGGCGCTATCGGCCTCGCGGATTCTCAATTTGCGGATGGGCGCGGTGCGGCGCTACGAGGGGCGAGTCCCCCGATCGGCCGGACAGGTGAACCTGACCGATATCGGATTCTCGCCGAACATCGCGGCGG
>JBGSME010000729.1:0-3336 GCA_041740335.1 Bryobacteraceae bacterium
TATCTTTTTCGTCGCCGCGCCGGAGTGGATCGGGCGCTTGTTCACAACGGATCGCGCTGTAATCCACCAGTCGGTCACCCTGCTTGCGTTGGCCGCCATCTGGCAACTGTTCGACGGTGCCCAGGGCGTGGCCACCGGAGCGCTGCGCGGCGCCGGAGAAACGCGGATCGCCGCCATCGCGCACTTTATCGGCTATTGGGCGATTGGATTGCCCATCGGGTATTGGCTGTGCTTCCGCGCCGGTTGGGGAGCGCCAGGCATCTGGACCGGAATGTGCGTCGCGCTGACCCTGATCGGCGTTGTACTGCTAATCGCATGGCGTCGCGTGGCAAAAGCCCGCCCGGTCGCCGCTACACCAACTCCCGAACCGGCTCACCGGTAGAATCCGCAAATGAATTGGCGATCTTGATCGGCCGGCCCACCGGTGTCATATACTCTTTGGTCCAATCGATGCCCATGGCTTTGTAGACGGTGGCGAACAGATCTCCGATCGATGTCTTGCGTTCAATCACGTTGGCGGCGCGTTCGTCGCTTGAGCCCACCACGAGCCCGGTCTTGAGCCCGCCCCCGCCCAACGCGAGTGACCAGCATTGCGGCCAGTGATCCCGCCCGAGAGCAGGATTGATCACCGGCGTGCGTCCGAACTCGCCCATCGCGATGACGATCGTTTCCTCGTACAACCCGCGCGCGACAAGATCGTCGATCAGCGCGGAGAGTCCACGATCGAGCGGCGGCGTCAGTTTGTCCCGATGGCCGGAGTCATTGTTCGAGTGCGTGTCCCAGGAGTTGCCGTGATAGCCGGCGGCGGTAACAAAACGTGTGCCCGCCTCCACCATGCGCCGCGCCAGCAACAGGCTTTGGCCCACCGAATCGCGGCCATACGCATCGCGAGTCTTTTCCGATTCCTTGGAAAGGTCAAACGCGTCGCGAACGCCGGGGGCCAGCAGCATCTCCCAAGCCTTTTTCGTGAACGTGTCCATCTGCTGGTGCTCGGCGTTGGCGACGCGCGCGCGATAGCCCCGGTCGATCACGTCGAGAAACGAGCGCCGGTTTTCGACCGCCTGCGCCGAGACCGACTTCGGCAAACTGAGGTCGGTGACTTCGAAGCCCGCCTTGGACGGATCGGGAACCAGCATCGGGTCATAGTCGGCGCCGAGAAACGCCGAGCGGAAGTAATCCTGATACTGCCTTTGCGTGTCCCAGCGCGGCACAATGGCGTAGGGCGGCATCGCCCCGCGAGCCCCGAGTTCCTTACCCACCACCGCGCCCAGCCCCGGGAACTGCATCGCCGGGTTGTGCAGATGGCCCGTGGCTGCGTAATGCACCGCCTGCGGATGATCGTCGCCGAAGGAACTCATTGAGCGGATCACGGCCAACCGATCCATGCGGCGCGCCAGGTTCGGGAGTAACTCAGAGACTTGGATTCCAACGACGTTGGTGGCGATGGGCCGGAAGGAACTATTGGGCTTGGGGTCCCACGTGTCCATTTGCGCCGGTCCGCCTTCCAGCCACAGCAGGATGCAGGACTTTGCTTTTCCGTTAACGGCGGGTTTCGATTCGGCCGCCTGGAGTCGCAGCGTATCGGCCAGATTGATACCAAGAAAACCGAGCGAGCCCACCCGGAGGAAGTCGCGCCGCGCCCACTGTTGTTCGGTTTGTGTCAGGCAGCCGAGTTTGCGATAAGCCATGAGGCACTCCTGGTAGGGATTATCTCGCAAACGGCGCGGCTGGTGTTGGGTGTCCTCGCGTTCGGCCGTGGTGTCGGCAACTTGCTCTGCGATTTGCACCGGAAGGCGATCCGTCGATTCATCGTATGATGCACCCATGGTCATCGTCCACCTTCGCCAGCGAACCACCATCCCAATCCTCGTCCCCGCAATCCTGCTCTTCGCCGCTGGAACAGCCCCCGCACAATCCCTCGGTGGGTACTCGGCGCCACCCGAACACGCCAGGGTCAAGCCCATCAACCATCTTCCCAACCCCTACGAGACGGTCCGAAACTGGGGAACACTCCCCGGCGGCCGCGCCTGGGGGTCGGTCAGCGCCCTCAACGTCGACGCCGATGGCAAACACATCTGGGCTGCTGATCGCTGCGGAGCCAACTCCTGCGCAGGCTCCAACGTAAACCCCATCGTTAGGCTGGACCCGGACGGCAAAGTCGTCCAGAGCCTCGGCGCCGGCAAGCTCCTCTGGCCGCACGGCATGGACGTCGACCGCGATGGCAACGTCTGGGTGGCCGACGCGCGCTCGGCCACTCCCGAGGAACTCAAAATGTTCCCGAACGCCGCCGGCAAGGGGCACGCCGTGATCAAGTTCAGCCCCCAAGGCAAGGTCCTGATGACGCTCGGCACGCCCGGGGTGGCCGGCGACCCGCCAACGCACTTCAATGAGCCCAGCGACGTTTTTGTAGCGCCCGACGGAAGCATCTTCGTCTCCGAAGGGCACTCGGCCCAATTCCTCGACGAACCAGGGCCGGCCGCCATCGGCAGGATCTCCAAGTTTTCTCCCGATGGGCGCTTGATCAAGAACTGGGGTTCCTGGGGATATGGGCCCTCCCAGTTTCGCGGCCCGCACTCTTTCGCCATGGACTCTCGCGGACGGTTGTTCGTTGCCGACCGCGGCAACCGCCGGATTCAGATCTTCGATCAGGACGGCAAGCACCTCGACACGTGGTATCAGTTCAGCCGTGTCAGCGGTCTCTACATTGATGCGAAAGATACGCTGTACGCCATTGATTCGGAGTCCGACGAAAACTACAACCCAGGCTGGAGAAAGGGCCTTCGCGTTGGCAGCGCCCTTACCGGTGAAGTGATGTACTTTGTCCCGGAACACGTCTCGAAGATGGCATCGGGCATGGGCGGTTACGGATCAATGGGCGAAGGCGTTGCCGTCGACGCGCGTGGCAATGTCTTCGCCGGTGAGGTAGGCCCCATTCAAGGCCTCACGAAGTTCATCCCGCGCCTCATCCGATGAATCGCAACGCCGCGTAACAGCCCTAATGATTCTCCGCGAACTCGCGGGAGCCAATGAGTCCCCAAACGAAATCGCGCAAACCTTGTTCCCGCGTCGGCGACGCTGCAATCAGCTTGGTGATGCCATCCAGTTCTTCCGCCGACGGATGGCGGGCGAGTGCGGCCAGATACATTTCGCCGATGATGTCACGGTCCGTCGCTCCGCGCGTGTATAGGTCAAAGGCGCGTGAGCCCTTCACCCACAACTTTTCGTTATAGGTGGACCCCGCCAGCATGTGGAGCGCCTGGGCCAGCTTCGGCGACGTATCGCGTTCAGGCACGGAGAACCGATTCGGCCGGCCATAGGCGTCAAAAAATGCCGTGG
>JBGSME010000730.1:0-7815 GCA_041740335.1 Bryobacteraceae bacterium
GCGGCGGCTCCGGCGCCGATGCGGCTCATCATCGTCTACGCCCCCAGCGGCATGATCATGCCCCATTGGACGCCGGCGGAAACAGGAACAAACTTCGTGTATCCGCGGACGCTGGCGCCGTTGGCCGCGTATCGCGACGACATACTGGTATTGAGCGGACTGGCGGACAATAACGGCAATGCGCTGGGAGACGGAGCCGGGGACCATGCACGGGCGGCTTCGTCGTATCTCACCGGCGTACATCCGAAGAAGACGGAAGGCGCAGACATCCGTTGCGGCCGGTCGATGGATCAGATCGCGGCGGCGCACCTTGCGTCCCGCACGCGGCTGCCATCGCTGGAACTTACCTGTGAAGATAGCCGGCAAATGGGCGCCTGCGATAGTTATAGCTGCGTTTATCAAAGCATCTCGTGGAAGGGCGAGACCCAGCCGCTTCCGCCGGAAATGAATCCGCGCAATGCCTTTGAGCGGCTGTTCGGGGACGCAAGCATGAGCGCCGGGCAGCGCATGCGCCGGCGTAGCGTACTCGATCACGCCCGAACCGAAGGCCAGCGTGTCGCACGGGATCTGGGGCAGGCGGACCGGCGAAAACTGGACGAATACCTTACCGCCATTCGGGAGGTGGAGACGCGGATCGAGCGCGCCGGAAAACCCGGGGAGGGGCCGCCGGCGGGGGTGGAAGCACCGGCCGGGATACCCACCAGTTATCGCGAGCATGCGCGGCTCATGTTCGATTTGTGCGTGCTGGCGTTGGCGAGCGATGCCACTCGCATCATCACCTTCATGCTGGCGCGCGAGGGAGGGTTGCAGACCTATCCGGAAGCCGGGGTTCCTGAAGCGCATCACTCGTGCACGCATCACCGCAACGATCCGGCGCTGATGGAGAAAGTGGCGAAAATCAACGAGTTCCACGTGCAGCAGTTCGGCTATTTCGTGGGAAAGATGAAGAGCACGCGCGATGGCGACGGCACGCTGCTGGACCATACCGCAACGCTCTACGGAGCGTCGATCGGGGACCCGAACGTACACGATCACAACAACCTGCCGACGCTTCTGGTGGGCGGCAAGGGCAAGATCCGCGGAGGGCGCCACGTGCGTTACCCGAAGGATACTCCGATCGCGAATCTGCATCTCGCGCTGCTCGATATGGCCGGGGTGCCGCTCGATAAGCTGGGCGATTCAAATGGACGATTGAATCTGTTGACGGACCTGAACGCCGGCTGAGTCCGGTGGTCTCGAGGCGCGCGTTGCTACAATCGGAAATTCGCCGCCAAAATGCCTACCATCGATGCCCGTGACAGACTGATCCTTGCCCTCGACCTTCCGGGAGTGGAAGAATCCCGCCGCATGGTGGAGAGCCTCGAAGGCCAAGTCCATTTCTTCAAGATCGGACTCGCGCTGCAACTGGCGCCGGGAGTGGAGTCGTTGATTCGCTCGCTGATCGATGAGGGCAAGAAAGTCTTTCTCGATTACAAGTACTACGACGTGCCGGAGACGCTGCGGAAAGCCGTTTCACGGGCCTCAAAACTGGGAGTATCTTTCCTCACCATCCACGGGTCGAGTTCGCTGATTCGCGGAGCGGTGGAAGGGCGCGGGGACAGCCCCCTGAAACTATTTACAGTGACGGTTCTGACAGCGATGGACGCCGGCGACATCGCCGAGCTTGGCTACACCAATCATTCGGTGGAAGAGTTGGTACTCTTTCGGGCGAAGAAGGCGCTGGAAGCCGGCTGCGATGGAGTAATCGCATCGGGACTCGAAGCGGAGAAGATCAAAGCGATCACCGGCAACCGGCTTCTGGTGGTAACACCCGGCATTCGCCCTGAAGACTATCCAGGCGACGACCAGAAGCGGCGTGTGACCGCGGCCGGAGCAATACAGGCCGGCGCGGACTATCTGGTGATCGGGCGGCCGATCGCAGACGCGGCGGATCCGGCAAAAGCGGCCGAAAGTTTTCTGCGCGAGATGCAGACGGCCTTCGACGCCAAGGGCTAACGCACGCGCGGCTATAGAAACGCCTGAGGGTCCAGCAGCGGCGGCTCCGGCGCGCGATCGAAATTCGTTTCACCGATGAACAGGGCTCCGGCCATCGGCGCCCGGGGACGCATTTCGGCGGGCATGCCTTCGACAGCAGTGGTGAAGATGACACGCACGGCTCCGTCGATTTCAAGGATTTCGGGACAAGTGACACGGGGGGAGCCGGGGAGGCGCCATTCAGCTTCCACCGCGCCGTCCGCGATCCGGAATTGGCGCGCGACACCCTCCTCGGCAGCTTCCGGATTGTAGAACGCCACTACGACGCTGTTGCCATCAGGGGTGGGACGGAGCCCGTCGGGGAACAGAGGAGTGGCGGAGAAATCGGCGATGACACCGGCGGGATCCATGCGGGAAGCGGCGAAGTCTACCTCATACAGATCGAGCCTTTTGCGAAACGAGCAGATGTCGACAAGGCGGAGGCTTCCGCCATGCGCGAATAGAAATTTCCCGTTGCTGCAGACCTGCCGCTCCGGCATCTCGCGGACGACGCCTGTAGCGGCGTCGAAATGATAGACGCGGGCGATGTGCTCCTGAAAGGTGAGGTGTTTGGTTCCGAACAGGAGACCTCCAGAGATCGCCAATCCCTCGTTGATCACCACGCGTTCGTCAGAGGTCACCTGGATGCGGCGGCCGACGATGCGTCGCGAGCGGAGATCGTAGAGGGCGAGTTCCCGATCGAGGCCAACGGCGAGGACGCCGGGCTCGGTGGTTTCCGCGAAGAAGCCGGGCCGCGCGGGCATGGAATGGCTGTCGTTTTCGAGGGTCCGGAGGTTGAGCACCTCTACCGACCCGGCGGTGGCTTCCGGCGAATGCTGGATGGCAACCCAACCGAGCAGGGGATCGCCGACCGATGGATAATTACGCAGCAGGCGAGGCCCCTCTGGAAGGTGGCGCTGGGCTTCGGAGGGCGGTACAAACAGCGGCTGGCAGAGGAATGAGGGAGTGGGTGTCAAGGCTTTCTATTACATTACCGCTTTCGGCGGATGATGCCGATCCCGGAGACGAGTGTCACGGTTTCCTCGCGTTTGCATCCCTATCGTAGGAAGCAAGGAGAATCGCGATGAGGATACCCATCTTATTGGTGACAGTGGTGGCGTTGGGCGGGCTGCAGGGGCAACAAGGGGGCGGGCATCATCAGGGTCCGGGGCCGCACATGCAACATCACGGGCAGATGCACCACGGCGGCGGGGAATGCGACGGGCGATGTCCACACATGGGCGCCCTGCCCGAGGAGATGGCTTCGCAGGGCCGGGTGTTGTCGCCGGCGCGAGTCGATCTCGGGCGCATGCTGTACTACGAACCACGCCTATCCAAGAGCAAAGCGGTATCTTGCAACACGTGCCATCCGCTGGACAAGTACGGCGTGGACGGCGGAAAGGTTTCGTTGGGCCACGAGGGACTGAAGGGAGCGCGCAATGCGCCCACCGTGTACAACGCCGCCGGACACTTCGTGCAGTTCTGGGACGGCCGCGCCGCCGATGTGGAGGAACAGGCAAAGGGTCCGGTGATGAATCCCGTGGAGATGGCGATGCCGTCGGCGGCGGAGGTGGAAGGCGTGCTGCGCGCGATGCCCGGCTACCAGCAGGCTTTCCGCAAGGCGTTTCCAGGGGAGAGCAATCCTGTAACCTTCGATAACATGGCCATCGCGATCGGAGCGTTCGAACGTAAGTTAGTAACTCCTTCGCGATGGGACCGGTATTTGAAGGGCGACGACAGCGCGCTAAGCGCGGCTGAGAAGGCGGGCTGGGCGACGTTCCGGACGGCGGGATGCCAGACATGCCATATGGGGCCATACGTGGGCGGTTCTGTGTATCGGAAACTGGGCGAGGCACAAGCATTTCCGAATACGGCTGATGCGGGACGGTACGAAGTGACCAGGCGTGAGGCGGACCGGATGATGTTCAAGGTTCCGTCGCTGCGCAATGTGGCGAAGACGGGCCCGTACTTTCACAACGGCGAAGTGGCCCAGCTACAGGAGGCGGTGCGGCTGATGGGCCGGCATCAGCTTGGGCAGGAGCTTTCGACAGCGCAGGTGGCTTCGATTGCCACTTTCTTGAATGCTCTCACGGGAGAGATCCCGCGCGAGTATATTAAGCAGCCGAAGCTGCCGGAGGCGCGGTAAGCCGGAGGCTACAGGAACGCCCGCGTAGATTCCCGCCAGGGGCAATGAGACGCCAAGCGCATGGATGGACACGACGGCATCCGGCCCCTCAAAGCGCTTGATCCGCCAGTCACCTTCCGGCGTGCGCCGCAAGGTCTCGACTCGCTTGTCCTGGGAAACGAGCACATATTCATCTAACGCAGGCAGTTCGCGGTAGAGATCGAACTTGGCGCGGTCGTAGCCTTCGGTGGCCGGAGACAGGATCTCGACGATCACCTTTGGGTTTGCGAAAGTGTCTTCCTGCTTGTCGGGGGTGACGGCCATGCCGCAGTAGTGTGCTCAGCTAGCCGGCGCCCGACGTTCACCGAAAGTGCGCCCTAGGAGATCCTCGGTGTCGCGAGTCTTTCATAATACACCTGAAAAGTCTGGAGAGTCCTCCCGGGCTTGACTTTACCCTGTCATTTCGAGTACCTTACCCTTTCGATGTGGCGGCGGGCGCCGCGTACGCGATATGCCGGAGAACACGAGCGGCGCAACAAGACACACTGACCTTCTGTTGGATTCCAATCTCGACAGCGTGGACAAGGCCGAAGCGATTGCGATGGAAGCGGCCGCCAACGTTGGCTTCGATGGGGATAGCCAGCATGACGTTGGCGTGGCGGTGCGAGAATCGATGGTAAACGCCGTGGCGCACGGCAACCGCTACAACGCGCGGAAGAAGGTCCACCTGCAAGTCTGGGAGACCGCACGCGGGGTGGTCATCGAGATCGAGGATGAAGGTAAGGGCTTCGATTCGCAGGCGGTGCCGGATCCGCGCGAAGAGGATAACGTTTTGCGCCACTCCGGACGCGGGTTGTTGATGATCCGGGCGTATATGGATGAGTTCGAGATCGGGACAAGGGCGCCGACAGGCACCCGTGTCCGTATGGCAAAATATTTGAGACCAGACTAGTTTAGGGAGGCTGACACTGTGAGTGTAAAGCTAACGACCCGTCAAGTGGGTGACGTGACTGTAATCGACGCGAGCGGTCGCATTACATTGGGCGAGGGTTCCACCATGTTCCGCGAGAAGATCAAGGAATTGGTTGCCGCCGGGTCCAAGAAAGTATTAATCAACATGGGAGACATCTCCTACATAGACAGTTCCGGGATCGGGGAATTGGTTTCGGGATACACTACCACAACCAACGCCGGCGGGAATCTGAAGCTGTTGAATCTCGGCAAACGCGTGCAGGACCTGTTGCAGATCACCAAGCTCTACACCGTGTTTGAGACTTTCGAAGACGAAGCGGCAGCCGTCCGCAGCTTCTAGTTCGTAAGAGCACGGTTCACAAGGAGACCTTGGCGGATGCAAAATCCACTCTAATCGTCGCCGATGAGCGGGAGTTGATTAGAGAGGGGCTCGCCGCCCTTTGCGAGCGTTCGAATCGGTTTGAAATCCTCGCCCTGTGCCGCAACGGCGCGGAGGCCCTGGAGTTGGTGTGTCACCGCAAGCCGGATTTGTGCGTGCTCGCGTTGGACCTGCCGGAATTGCACCCCTTCGAATTGATGGCCTCGGCGCGCAGCCGTCTGGCCATGACACGGATTGCGATTCTAGCCGACCGCTATGACAGGAAGACCGTGCTCGAAGCGTTGCGGGCAGGGGCCTGCGCGTTTCTGCTGAGGAACGGCCCGGTACGCGACATCCTGGATGGGCTGGATCAGATGGCCAAGGGCGGCATCTATCTAAGCCCGTCGGTGAAAACGGATCGCGTCTTCGGGAACCCGGGGGTGGGCGAGGCCGACGACCCTATGGATCGCCTCAGCGCCCGTGAATTCCAGGTTTTCTCGCTGCTGGTCGAAGGCATTCGCGCCAAGGAAATTGCCAACCGGTTGAATCTCAGCCCGAAGACGGTGGATAGCCATCGGAAGAACCTGATGCACAAGCTCGGAATCCACGACGTGGCGGGCCTGGTTCGATTCTCGCTTTCGCGCGAGACCGCCTGACCGCGAGGATCGCGAAGCGAGTGTTGTGGTAACCTGAGGTTCGTAGTATTCTCTCCTTGAGGTTCCCTTGGATAAGCTGACCCGCAAAAACCTGAAGACGGATAAGTTCGCCACCGAGGTGGGACATTCGATCGAGTATGTCACCGGCCACCGGGCACAGGCGATCCGGTATGGCGGCGCGGCCCTCGCCGTGATCGCGCTGCTGATCGGAGGGTATTATTTCCAACAGTCGCGCCGGGCCGGGCGGCAAGCCGAGCTTGCCCGCGCGTTGATGCTGATGGACGGCGTGATCGGACCGGCTTCGCAACCTGGCGATCCGCGGCCTTCGTTCCCGACACAGGGCGACAAAGACAAAGCCGTCTTGAAAGGGTTTCAGGATCTAGCTTCCAAATATGACGGAACCAACGAGGGCGCCGTCGGCCATTTCGAACTAGGATCGATCGCCGCCGACGAAGGCAAGCTTGGCGACGCGGAGAAGCACTTCCGGAGCGCTGTCGATAGCGGCGACTCAGCCACGGCTTCGGTAGCGAAATGGGCTCTGGCTCAGGTCCTCCACGCCGAAGGCAAACCCGCCGACGCGGAGAAGTTACTGCGCGAACTGGTAGCCAGCCCGACGCTATTGGTTTCCAAAGAGCAGGCGACGATGTCGCTGATCCGGGTGCTGGCGCTCACCAAGCCCGACGAAGCACGCAAGATGCTGGAGCCGCTACAGAAGGCCGAGAATCCCGTCATCGCACGCACCGCGATGCAGTTGGTAACCGAACTCCCCTCCAAGGTTTCCGAGGCTCCGGCGAAGTAGGCATGAACGAGCGGGCGCCGGCGGCCCTTCTCTCCCACCTGCGCTTTCCCGTGGCGGATAGCCGCGGGCGCCGCTATCCGGAAACGCCCCACCCGTATCGCAACGATTTCCGGCGGGACCGTGATCGCGTGGTGCACTCCCGGGCATTTCGCCGGCTGGAGAACAAGACGCAGGTGTTCTCACTGCCGGTTTCCGACCATTTCCGCAACCGGCTCACACACACCATCGAGGTGTCGCAGATCGCACGCACGGTGGCCGAAGTATTGGGCATCGACGAGGATCTCACCGAGGCGCTGGCGTTGGCGCACGACGTTGGGCACCCGCCATTTGGCCACTCCGGGGAGATGGAGTTAGACCGGCAGATGCAGCGCTTCGGCGACCGGTTCGATCACAATCGCCATGCGCTCCGGATCGTCGAAAGCTTTGAGCACCCCTATGCGCGGTTTCCAGGCTTGAACCTGACCTTCGAAGTGCGCGAAGGCATGGTGAAGCACTCCCGGGATCTGGACCCTGACGATTGCGCCGGACTCGAAGAATATCTTCCGCAATTGCGGCCTCCGCTCGAAGCGCAGATTATCGATCTGGCCGACGAGATCGCCTACGATTCGGCCGACCTCGACGACGGGTTGGCGGCGGCCATGTTCACCCTCAGCGAGGTGATGGACGCGGTTCCTGTTTTCGCCGCACTGATCGAACGGATCGAGTTTCAATTTCCAGGCGCGCCGGAGCGGGTACAGTTTCTCGAAGCCCTCCGGTTGCTGATCGACGGGCTGGTTTCAGGGTTGATTGAAGGCACCGTGAGCGCCGGGGCAAGCCTCACCGGTTACGACAGTGTCCGGAAAGCGCCCAAAAGAATCGCACGATTCACGCCGGCGGCGGCGGAGGCGGCCGC
>JBGSME010000731.1:0-6028 GCA_041740335.1 Bryobacteraceae bacterium
CACCGAAGCGCTCAGTACAATCGCCGCCGGGCTTGACCTGAAAGCCGGCGACGAAGTCGTCATGACCGATCAGGAGCACGGCAGCGGAAAGGCCGGCTGGCAGGTGCGCCACGCCCGCCACGGTATTCAAGTGCGCGAAGTCCCAATCCCACTGCCGCCGCGCGATCCCGGCCAGCTCGCGGACTTAATGGTGTCGGCCATCGGGCCGCGCACCCGCGTCTTGTTCTTCAGCGGCATCACCACGATGACAGGCTTGGTGATGCCCGTCCGCCAGATCTGCGACGCCGCGCGCGCCAAGGGCGTCATCACCGTGGTCGATGGCGCTCACATGCACGGCCAGATCGCCTGTCGTCTCGACGAGTTGGGCTGCGACTATTTCGCCGGCAGTCCGCACAAATGGATGTTCGCGCCCGCCGGTTGCGGCTTCCTCTGGGGCCGCCCGGAAATGCTCGACCGTCTCTGGCCAACCATCGCCACAGGCGGCTGGGACAATCGCGAAAAAAAAGCCGCCCGGTTCATGATGGTCGGCACCAACAATCGCGCCATTTTCGAAAGCATGATGGCCGGAGTCCGGTTCGCCCGCGAAATCGGGCCAGAGCGCATCTATGCGCGGGCGCACCACTTGGCGAAGATAGTCCGGCAGCGCGCGGCGGCCCTTCCAAACCTCGTGGAAATGCTCACTCCCGGCGATGACCGGATGTATGGTGCACTCGTATCCTTCCGCCTCAAGGGCGTCGACGCGCCAACCCTGTTCCGCAAGTGCGACGAGCGCAAAATCTGGATTCTCAAAAACCAGCGGATGCGAATCTCCACCCACATCCACACCCGGCCAAAGGATATCGACTCCTTCTTCGAAACCCTGGCCGACGTAGCCCGCTAGGGCCCACCTTTCCGCGCCGTCACATCTCCCGAACCGCATTTCCCCATCCGCGCACTGGCTGCACGCCGCACATGATCCCGCCAGCGCTCTATAACCGGTACAGCATCCAGTACACCACCACGCCCGTAACGCTCACATACGCCCAGATCGGGAACGTCCACCGCGCCAGCCGCCGGTGCTTCTCCAACTCACCTCCCAGCCCACGCCGCAATGTCACGATCGCCAGCGCCGGAACGGCCGCCGCCAACACCGTGTGCGTCAGCAGGATGGTCAGGTAGACACTCCGTATCAGCCCGGTCCTCTCAAACCGGACCGAACCCACCTGGAAGTGATAAAAAAGGTAGCAAGCCAGAAACAGCACAGACGCGGTAAACGCCCCGAGCATGGCTTTCCGATGCGCCTCCCGTCGTCCGCTCCGGATCAGAAAATAGCCCGTTACCAGAAAGACGAACGAAGTGCCATTGAGAAAGGCGTTCACCGCCGGGAGATCGCGAACAGTCATGACGCCGCGGGCGCCTCCGCGGCCAATCTCCGCGCGTCGCGGACCAAAGCCTCCACCACATCCGGCTCCGAACTGCCATAGTACCCCCGCACACGCCCCTCCCGGTCCACCAGAACGAAACGCGTGGAATGATTCAGGCTGCCATCCACGTCGCCAAGCAGGAACGCCTCCCGGCTCAACGCGTGCAAATCTTCGCGCGTGCCTGTCAGGAAAGACCATCGTGTCGTGTCAGCGCCGTATCGCTTAGCGTAAGCAGCCAGTGCCTCGGGAGTATCTTTGGCAGGATCGACGGTGAACGAAACGTACCGTACCGCCGCTTCGCCACTCAGTCCGTCCTGCACCCGCTTCATCTGCGCGCTCATCCGCGGGCATGGTCCGCTACACGTCGTGAAGATGAAGTCGGCGATCCAAACGTGCCCACGCAGGCGCTCCGCGCTTCGGAATTCCGTCGAATCCTGCGCCGTCAGCGTAAAATCGGGGATCGTATTGAAGACGGCCAGCGGCTCGGGAGCCGGGGAGCACGCTGCAATGAGCATGCTCGCGGCCATGAGTGCCGCGAGTCTCATGTGCGGTCGATCAGCATCAGCCCGTACAGCACCGGCAGGTAGATCACCGACGCGAGCAGCACGCCCCGCGCGCGCAGCAGCGAACGGTCATTCATCACCCTGTATCCCGACGACAGGAAGTATAGTCCCATCGCCGCCGCCCCCGCCAAATAGAGCGGACCCGTCATGCCCAGCCACGACGGCGCCAGGCTCACCGGGATCAGCAACAGAAGGAAGAACAGGATCCGGCGCGCCGTCGATTCCCCATCGGGCTCCACAACCGGCAGCATCCGGATTCCGGCCTTGCCGTAATCCTCGCGATACATCCACGCGATCGCATAGAAGTGCGGAAATTGCCACACGAAAAGGATCGCGTAGAGCGCCCACGCTTCTGCCGTCAGTTGGCCTGCCGCTGCCGCGAAACCAATCAACGGCGGCATCGCACCCGGAATCGCTCCTACACTCGTCGAATGCGGCGAACGCTGTTTGAGCGGCGTATACAGAAACAGGTACGTCATCAGCGTGAACAGCCCCAGCGCGCCCGTCAACGGATTCACCGCCAGCGTAAGTTCGAGAAACCCGGCGATCGAAAGAATCACCGCGAATACGAACGCACGGTTCCGCCGAAGCCTCCCCGAAGGGATCGGCCGCTGCATTGTGCGCTTCATCCGCCCGTCCGCCGCCGATTCGTACCATTGATTGAGAGCCGCCGTCCCACTCGCGATCAGTCCCGTGCCAATCAACGTATGCAGCAGCGAAACAACGCTCCACCCACTCCCGGAACCGAAATAGTAACCGATCGCCGTGCTCATTAGGATCAGCCAGGTGATGCGGGGTTTGGTAAGTTCCACGTAGGCGCTGAAGGCGCAGCACCCTTGCGTGGCCGATTCGGTAGGCGTCATCGAGCGTAGCTCATTTCGTTCACCGCGGCATTCGCCACCGCGTCATCGCGGCGTACATGCCGGTAGACCAGGATGGTCGTTAGGATGCTCGTGGCCATGGTGAGCGCGCCGAGCGCCACGTGCGCTACGGTAAAGCCCACCATGACCGGCATCGGTTGCGGAGCATCCGCGGTGGCCACACGGCTCATGTAAGCCGCAACCCCCAGAAACACCTGCGCCAGCGTCACCACCACCAGAAATGTGGCGGCGTTCTTCAACGCCGGGTGCTTCGGATATTCCATGATCAAAATGAAAGACACCGCAACTACCACCGCCGTAACCATCGCCGCTCCGCCCACGTGCCACGCCAGCGGCAGCGCCTTGTGCCGGAACGCCGCTCCCAATGCCACCTGCACCAGCACCGCCGATGGCAGCAATAAAATCCGGTTTCCGCGCGCGAACCAGCCCGATGGCTCCACCGGATTCGCCCCCCGCCGCCACGACGGCGACGTGAAAAGCGCGATCGCGCTCACCAGCGAAAAGAAAAGTTCCGCCAGACAAGCATGCGAAATGCTCACCGGCTTCGGAAGCATGTACAGAACCGTCAGCCCGCCCAGCAGGCCCTGCACGCACACCGCTCCCAGTGCCGCGAACCCCAGTTTGCGCATCCACGCCCGATCCTCAGACCGCCATAGCCACGCCGCCAGAATAATCGTCAGGAAACCAACCGTCGTCGCGATCATCCGATGGCCGTGCTCGTAGAAAATCCCGCCCTTCATCTCCGGCATCACTTGCCCATAGGAAAGCGGCCAGTCCGGGACCGACAGTCCGGCTTCGAGACTGGTCACCGATGCGCCTGCCACCACCAGAAAGAGGGTGCAGACCACTAGCAAGAGGGAGTAGCGATGGAGCGCCAAGCTGTGAACTTCCAAGCTTCGTTTCATTGTACTGCTTTATTTAACTTCTAGTGCCCCGAGGTCCGCATTCGGCTCACTCGCCGAACTTGAAATCTGCCGTTCCCGTCGCCCCAGCCCCTACCGTGACCTTCATTTCCTGGGCCGGGTACCGTTCATGCCACGCCGCGATCGTGTACTCGCCCGGCGGCAGCCCCTTCAGTGTGAACGTTCCATCGTCGCCGCTGACGGCGTGGAACGGGTTTTCCACAACGTTGATATAGGCGCGCATCCACGGGTGGATGTTGCACTTTACCGGGATCCCCAACTCCGCCTTGGCGAAGGTTTTCAGCTTCGGATCGCCCTTTGGCGGCTGCGATTCATTCCATTCCCGATTCAGCCTCGGCAGCGGATGGATGTTGTGATTGGTCGGGTCGTTGTTCAGGAACTCTACGTCCTGGTCCACCATCACCCCGATCACGTGCGGTTTGTACACGCAGCCCACTTGGTCAATCGTCACCGGACTGGCCGGCACGGGCCACTTCTGGCCTGCCGCCAAGCCTGCCTTCACGTACACGAAGACGTTGCGCAGAGTCCCGTTCTCGTTAACCACCACCTCTTCCGACAATACCGCCTTGTCGTGCTGCCGCGCGCAAGCGGGCGTCGCGTCCATACTCACCGGCCGCCGCACCGGCGCCTTGCCCGCGAACGAAATCTTCCCGGAAATAGTCGCCGCGCTCCCCGGAGCGAGATCCGCCGGCGAAGCCTGCTGCATGGCTCCTTCAGAGGCCGTTCCGGACTTGGTTTCCGTCGTGCCGCCACAAGCGGCCAAAATCGCAATGGCCGCGCCTGCGGCAAAAGGTAGGGGAGCTTTCATGGCCAAGCTATTAGAATATCACCCGCACATGAAACCGGCTCACTCCACCTCCGCCCACACGCTCAGTTGCACGCACGCATTGAGCGGCATGTCTCGGACCCCGATCGCCGTCCGCGTGTGCCACCCCCGCTCCCCAAACACCGCGATCAGCAGCTCCGACGCTCCATCAAGGACACGCGGGTGCTCGCGGAAGTTCTCCCCGCAATGCACGTTCCCCTCGAGACGGACGATCCGCCGGACCTTTTCGAGATCGCCCGTGGCCGCTTTTAATTGCGCGATCGCGTTCAATCCAGCCAAACGGGCCGCCTGATAACCACGATCGGTGTCGATCTCCTCCCCCAGCCGGCCCGGCCACCGCATCCGGCCGCTTTCCCACGGCAGTTGGCCCGACGTGACCACAAGATTCCCCGTCCGGACCCATGTTACATACGACCCCACGGCCTTCGGCGCTTCGGGCAATACGATCCCCAGAGCCGTCAATTGTTCTTCGGCAGTCATTACGCGTTTCAGCCTATCGCGCCCCAGCCCCCGTCGCAACTCTCCCGCAATACAGATAATGCGAAAACGCGCTAGATTGGGCCCGTGGCCACCGTGTTCATCCCCGTCCTCCTTCAGCCCCTCACTGCCGGCGCCCCATCCGTCGATGTCGAAGGGACCACCGTCCGCGAGATCGTCGCAGCGCTGGAAACCCGTTTCGCCGGGATCGCCGAGCGCCTCGTCGAGCATGACCGCCTCCGGCCCAATCTCGCCGTCGCCGTCGACGGAGAAGTTTCCACCTCCGGGCTAAGAGCCAAGGTGGGGCCCGCAAGCGAGGTTCACTTCGTAGCCGCAATCAAAGGCGGCTACGGCGCGCCTACATCTACGTCGCACTCCTCGGCAATCCCCAAGGCGAGATTCTTGAAATCTCGATAGCAGTCACGTACCGCTTCCACGTGCGCGCCAATGGCGCCGTCGGCGGGCTTCAGGAAGAACATGGGTTTTCGTGCCTCCATCGCCAGGGGCATCAGACTGCGGTAGTGTTTTAACGTTGCAAGGCAGTGCGGATCCTGATCGACGCTCTTAATACGGCCCGTTGGCTGCTGGTCGAGCACGGATTCGCGATACTCGTCCGGGATACGTTCCATCCACCTCAGATACGCCTTAACGGGCCGATCAGCCCGAACTGCGTGTTGCATAACAACATAGCCGGCGGGAGCCATCGATCCGTCTGGAAGCGGCAGGTTGGGGTCCGGATTCTTACCTCTCAGTTCGCTCCATGCCTCCCTCCAGGAGCGGAGGTGCGGTCCGAGGTTGCGGAGCCCCTGGAGCGAAAACAAGTCCGCCGCCAGCGGGATCACGACGTAGTTGCTCGCGATGAGAGCGGCGCGGTTGATGGCGCCCAGGTTGGGTCCGACATCGAAGAGCACGAGGTCCGCCTTCCGCGATTCTGCAGCGGCGAGCGCCGCGCGGT
>JBGSME010000732.1:0-3451 GCA_041740335.1 Bryobacteraceae bacterium
CCCCACCGGGACGTTGTTCGTGGGTGTAGGTGGATTTGGGTGCCGGGTGGACCGCTCCCTTGCGGTCGCGGCTCGGTAGCGGGAGCATAGCGGAGCGCGGCGTTGCGCTGGTACACTGAGAGTTTATGGCGATCAAACAGGTGGTTGACTCGGCGAGCGCGCTGGTAAAAGGGCTCAGCATCACGTTCAAGGAGATGATGCAGCCGACTGTCACCGAAGACTATCCGGACGTGCCACCGTTTTTTCAGGAGCGGTTTCGGGGCAAGCACATTCTGCAGCGCGATGAGAATGGGTTGGAGAAGTGCGTGGCGTGTTTTCTGTGCGCGGCGGCGTGTCCGGTGGAGTGCATCTACATTGAGGCGGAAGAGAATGTAGAGAAGGCGCGGATCAGTGGGGGGGAACGGTATGCGTCGGTGTATAACATCGACTATTCGCGGTGCATTTTCTGCGGATACTGCGTGGAAGCGTGTCCGACCGATGCGATCACGCATGGGCATGGATTCGAGCTTGCGTCTTATGACACAGCGTCGTTGATTATGCGTAAGGAAGACATGTTGACGCAGCTTGCGCCTGGGGCGAAGCCGGTGATGATCGCGCCGGCGGAGGCGCAGTCCGGCCACTGAGGGGTGTTTGATTTCCGGTGGGGGGCGGGGTGGCAACTGGGTGGCGGTTGTCGACAGAACGCGAGCGAGCCGGACCGCTTGCTGACGCGGGCGGCCCGGATTTGCGCATGGGGCTCAGTTTCAATCCGTGCAATCGGTTGCCGGACTCGGAGTGGTTAAGGCGAATGGGGGGATCGCGAAACCCTCAAACGAGAGTCTTGCCAATAGTAATACCAGTACCTATATGCTATTTACATGCGATCTAGCTTACGTCAAGAGGGCTCGACCACGATAGTGCCGGACGCCGATCTGGCAGTTTTGTACGAGAGAAGACGAATTGTGGAGGATCTGATTCATGCGTTGGAGCGTTACGACCGGATAGTTCCGCTGGGGACGGCGGCTTCGGTTGCCAAGCCGAAGCGAGCCGCTTAACAATAATTGACTTTGCGCTTAGGTCCCGGGCCTTGTAACCTGAACAAGAGCCGGTACGCCTTCCCTTCGACGGAATTTTTTCGGAAGTAGCCGGCCGATGGCGCCGGATGCAGTGTGAACATAGCACGATCGAGAGAGCTCAGAAAGGTGACGATGTTGCCTTCAATGAGATTGTGCGTTTGTACCGGAAGCGCATTCTAGGGACGATCTCGAGGTTAATCGGGCGACCAGAGGATGTGGAAGACGTTGGGCAGGAAGTATTTGTCCGGCTGTACTATTCGCTTGACCAATTGCGGTCACCGGAGGTGTTTGAGCCGTGGTTATACCGTTTAACGGTAAATGCGGCTTACGACTATCTTCGGCGGCGGAAGCGACGGCAGGAGTCGCGGATGTCGGATTTGAGCGAACAGCAGGTGGTGTTGGCCGATGCTGCCGAGAGCGGTCGAAAAGATACCGATCGCAGGCAGGCAGCCGAGGTCCGGGATTTCGTTCAGTCTTTGTTGTCTGAAGTGAGCGAGGAGGATCAAGTCCTGCTGACGTTGAAGGAAGTGGAAGGTCTTTCGCTGAAAGAACTGGAAGCGGTTTATGGGGTCAACGAAAACGCATTGAAGGTACGATTGTTCCGCGCGCGGCAGCGTGTATTGCGCGCCTACGAGAGAGCGCAGGGGGCCGAGAAAGCGCAGGTGGCTGAGGCGAAAGCGGGAGCGCGGAAAGGGGCGGGCAGCGATGGACGATAGTGGAAGCGGTTGCAGGGATCTGAGCGGTTGTACAATGTTGGGAAGGAAAAGGGCAGTACGATGATGGGCGAACGAGAGGACGGCATGAGCGAGAACTTAACACCCGACGGATTGAATCATTTGTTCGTCCGTTACCGGACGGTATGCGGGAATCCGGAAGGCGGGCCGGAGTTCGTGCCGGGGCTTTGGAGGCGGATCGAATCGCGGCGGGGAATCTCGGCGAAGTTGCGGGTTTACGCGAGGAATCTGGTGACGGCGGCGGCGACGGCGTGTGCGTTGATGGTTGTGTTACAGTTCGCGCCGGCGCTCGACCGGTCCGGCGACGAGGCGCTGAGCTATGTGGACGCACTGGGGCGTGATGCGGAGACGGAAGTAGTGGCATACGCGAGCTTCGGAGCCAGCGATGCGAACGAGCTCTCTGGAAGCGGGCGGTAGGTGGAACGATGAGACGAGCGAATCTTGTCGCCGCGGCGTATGTTCTGCTGACGTTTGGAAGCGGGATAGCGGTTGGGGCGCTCGGTCACTGGCTTTATAACAGCAAGGTGGTTCGGGCGGGGACGAACCGGTCCGATGAATACCGAAAGCGGTATATGGACGAGATGCAGACGCGGCTGAATTTGACGGCGGAGCAGGGGAAGAACCTAGCAGGGATACTGGATTCGACGCGGTCACTGTATCGGGAACTGCACGACAAGTACCGGCCAGAGTTTCAGGCGATCCAACAATTGCAGATTGCGCAGATCCGGCGGATATTGGATGAAAAGCAGAAAGCCGCGTACGACAGCTACTTAGAGGATCGCGAGAAGCGCCACAAGGGCGCTAGACCTTAGTCCCATCTTCTTTCAAACACCCTAGTACACAGTACCCGCCATCGGGAGCGTACTATTGTGTTTTACTTTCCCCGTTTTGTACTATTCTCCCGTGGGTGCCTAGGCGGGCACTATAGATTTCATGATGCCGATGACAATCACGGGGCTGATCCTTCAGTATTCTTACCTACAGGTTCTGGACTTTCTGACGACGGTAGCGTTTCTGATGGTGGGGGTGCAGGAAGGGAATCCGTTGGTTCGATTTGCGTTGGAATTTGCGCCGACGCCGTTGTATGGGCTGTTGGCGGTGAAGGTAGGCGCGTTGATGCTTGGGTTGTATTGCTTACGACTTCGGAAGCATCGGCTGCTGGCGCGGATCAACCTGATGTTCGCGATTGTGGTTGCCTGGAACCTGATTGCACTGATCATTGCGGCAGCGCACCGAGGAGGGGCCCCGTTGGGGGCTTGACGGGGGCGGGGCATCAATAGTACATTTTAGGGAAATATGAAGCCCGATTCGGAAGGAACTCAAATTCCTTCTGGTGATATCCGGAAGGCAACAGTTGAATCGAGCGGCGGTGGGTGGCACCGGCTGTTCGAGCGGCTGATGGATGGGCGCGACGACGCCTACATCCAGACTCGAGGCGACCGGAAGCTCCTGCGAAAATTTCGCCGGCGGCGACTGGTGGTATTTCTGGTGCTGGGGAAGGATCTTGCGCGGCGAATAGGGCATCGGCGGAAGGCGATGGCGGCGGCGGGCCACACCGATCTGGCGGCGATTGTCAGCTTTGAACTGACGGCGCGGTGGTATCTACTCCAACTGATTTTTTTCGGTGGATACGCGTTGGCATGGCCGCCGGTTCCGGTTGCG
>JBGSME010000733.1:0-3098 GCA_041740335.1 Bryobacteraceae bacterium
CACCGTCCGCTTCACCGCCATTATTGGCAAAGACGGTGCAATCCAGAATCTTCAGTTGATCAGTGGCCACCCGCTGCTGGTTCAGTCCGCTCAGGCAGCAGTAAAACAGTGGGTGTATGAGCCCACGCTCCTCAACAACGAACCTGTTGAGGTGGTGACGCAGATCGACGTGAACTTCACGTTAACCAACTAAACCCGGTCGTGTTTCGTAACTCAATTAACTCGCAGGAGAAACAAACATGCTTTTGAATATGCAACTTCTCGCCCTCTTCTTGCTTCAGGAAGGCGGCGGCATCGCTTTTGACCCGTTGTCGATGTGGAACCAGATGGGCTGGATGGCGAAAGCAGTCGTCATCATCCTATTCATCATGTCGGCGTATTCGATCGGTGTAATGATCGACCGCCTCATGGCCTACTCGGCAGCTCGCAAACAATCCCGTCTTTTCGCTCCCGCCGTCGCCGGCGCGCTGCGTGAAGGCAAACTCGACGAGGCGATCAAGATCGCCGACCGTTACAAGAAGAGCCATCTGGCCAAAGTGGTTGTCGCCGGACTGCAGGAGTTCAAGGCCCACCAGTTGTCTTCCGACATTCCCGGTGAGGAAATCGAAGCCAGCCGCCGCGCCCTTGAGCGCGCCGAAGCCATCGTTCACGCTGAACTCAAGCGCGGCGTCAGCACCCTGGCCACCATCGGATCCTCGGCACCCTTCGTCGGTCTGTTCGGAACCGTCGTCGGCATCATCAACGCGTTCAAGGGCATCTCAACGGAAAAGTCCACCGGTCTCGGCGCAGTCGCCGGCGGTATTTCCGAAGCTCTTGTCGCCACCGCGATCGGCCTGTTCGTGGCTATTCCGGCCGTTTGGATGTACAACTTCTTCTCCACTAAGCTCGAGTCGTTCGACGTGGAGATGGGCAACTCGGCTTCCGAGCTTCTGGACTACTTCCTCAAGAAGACCCAGCAGCGGGCAGCCGCAAAGTAGCACTCCGGGGGGACCTGTGCGGTTCCCGCTTGTTGGACTGTTCCTCGTGCGAGTTTAGGGAACTGGCGGCGCCTTCACAATCTTGGCGCCGCCCGGAACCCTCCTTCGGACGGGAGCAGCGGATGGCAAGGAGAAACGGTAAATGAAAAAGCAAAAAGCTCCGGAAGTAGTCGCGGATATCAACGTGACGCCGATGGTGGACGTGATGCTCGTGATGCTCATCATCTTCATGGTCATCACTCCCATGTTGACCAAAGGTGTTCCCGTCGACCTGGTGAAAACGAAGAACCCGATCGCCATGTCCGACGCTGACAAAGACGATGCCATCCTGGTTGCCGTTTCCCGAAACGGCGAAGTTTTCCTCGGCAGTACTAAGATGACCGCCGATGCTCTTCCAGGCAAGGTAAAGGACATGCTCGCCAACCGGTTGAGCAAGATCGCATTCCTCAAGGCCGACGCTCGCGCCCGTTACGAGAAGGTGGTCGAAGTCGTCGACAATCTGCGTGCGGCTGGGGTGGACCAACTCGGGATGCTCACCGAGAGCAGCGATAGCCAAGTTACAAAGGCAGGCGAGGCAACTCCCTAGGCAGCGCGTTATTCGAAGAGATCAATTCACGAAGGAGTTTGACTTATGTCAATGGCAGTTGGCGGCGGTGACGGACCCCGCGCCGATATCAACATGACTCCCCTCATCGACGTTTTGCTGGTGCTTCTGATCATCTTCATGGTCATTACGCCTCTCACGCCGAAGGGCCTCGAGTCGCTGGTCCCTCAGCCCGCTCCCCCAAATCAAGCGCCGGATTCGAACATCCGTACCGTAGTCATCGTCATCAATCGCGATCGCACGATACAGATCAATCAGGAACCCACCGAGGAAGCGAAACTTCAGGAACGGCTTGAAGAAATCTTCAAAACCCGCGCCGAGCGTGTCGTGTTCGTCAAAGGCGATCCCGATATTGAATATCAGTATGTCGCCAGAGCGATCGACGCCGCCAAAGGCGCTGGTATCGATAAGGTCGGATTGATGACTCCGAAGATGGAAGAAGGCAAGTAGACAGGAGGTTCTCGATCGATGACCAGCCGAACAAATTCAAAAGCGAGCCTCTTCATAGCGGCCGGGGCTTCCCTGGCGCTATTGATCGGGTCCACCGCATGTACCCAGTTGAAAGCCCGCGACCAACTCAATCAGGGAGTCCGCGCTTTCAAAGTGGCCAAGTATGCCGAAGCCGTGGAGCACTTCCGAGCCGCGACGGATCTCGATCCGACCTTTCCCACCGCGCGCCTCTATCTCGCCACGGCCTTCTACAGCCAGTACATCCCGGGTGCGGAGTCGCCTGAGAACATGGAACTGGCGCGAAGCGCTCACTCCGAGTACCTCAAAGTACTCGAGCAGGATCCTACCAACGAACTGGCGCTTGCCTCTATCGCCTCGCTGTACTTCCACCAGAAGAAATGGCCCGAAGCGGAAGAATGGTATGGCAAGCTCATCGCCTCGAATCCCCAGAACAAGGAGGGCCTCTATACCCTCGGCGTCATCGCATGGACCAAGAGCTTCCAAAAGCGCATGGAGGCCCGTGCAAAACTCGGCATGAAACCCGAGGATCCCGGTCCGCTCAAGGATAAGAAAATCCGCGAGCCGCTCGCTGCCGAACTGATGCCCATCATTAACGAGGGGATCGCCAATCTCGAAAAGGCGCTCGCGGTCGACGCCGAATACGACGATTCCATGGCCTACATGAACCTCCTTCACCGCGAACGCGCCGACCTGCAGGATTCACCCGAAGCCTACAAGAAAGACGTCGCAACCGCCGACAGCTGGGTCACCAAGACCATGGACACCAAGAAGATCAAATTGGAACGGGCCGCGAAAACCACCGGCGGCATCATCCAGGAGTAGGCCTCACCCGGCCTCCTCTGTTTCCGCTAAATCATCGAACCGGGCAAGCGTTTCTTGCCCGGTTTTTTTGTTGTGCCGAGGGCATAAGCCGCGAAGGCGCCGGCCGCACCGAGTCTGCCTTGCCTGGGCTCCGCAAGAGCCCAATGCAACCCAATGCTACAGTAAGTGAGTATATGTCCGTTCCCTCCGACGACATCCCCGTCGCCGAAAAACTCTACCTCGAA
>JBGSME010000734.1:0-8302 GCA_041740335.1 Bryobacteraceae bacterium
TCCGGAAACCAAACTCCGCCCGGCTCCAAGCCCTTGGCCACCGCCTACGCCGGTCATCAGTTCGGATACTTCGTGCCCCAGCTTGGAGACGGCCGCGCCATTCTTCTCGGAGAAGCAATGGGCCCCGATGGCGTTCCGTACGAGATTCAACTTAAAGGTGCCGGACCTACGCCGTTCTCACGCAACGGCGACGGCCGCTCCAGCCTCGGCCCTGTCATCCGTGAGTACCTTGCCAGCGAGGCCATGCACGCTCTCGGCATCCCCACCACACGCGCTCTGTCGGCCACCCTCACCGGCGACAAGGTTTTCCGCGAGCAGGCGCTTCCGGGAGCCGTTTTTGCGCGGGTAGCCAGAAGCCACATCCGCGTTGGAACCTTTCAGTACTTCGCCGCCCGCCAGGATCTCCCGGCCGTCCGTACCCTCGCCGACCACGTCATCGAACGCTTTTTCCCCGCCATCGCCGGCGATCGTCACCCGTACCGCGCCTTCTTCCTGGCCGTCCGCGACGCCCAGGCGTCCCTCATTGCCCGCTGGATGCAAGTGGGCTTCATCCATGGCGTGATGAACACCGACAACATGTCGATTCTCGGCGACACCATCGACTATGGCCCCTGCGCCTTCATGGATGCCTACGATCCAGCCACCGTCTACAGCGCCATTGACCGTCAAGGACGATACGCCTACGCCAACCAGCCCGCCATCGCCGCCTGGAACCTCACCCGTCTCGCCGAGACGCTGCTCCACCTCATCGACCCCGATCAACCGAAGGCGATTGCCTGGGCCGAAGAGGCGATTCAGGGATTCATCCCTGGCTATCGGCTACACTGGTTGCACGGCATGAAGAAGAAGATCGGGCTCATCGCCGATATGCCCGGCGATCAGAGTCTGGTTGACCAATTGCTCGATGCCATGCAGAAGGGGAAGGCCGACTTCACGCTCACCTTCCGGCGGCTCGCGGCCGCGGCTGCACCCCAAACCCCCGCCGGCGCTGCGGCCGTCGCCAGTCTCTTCTCTGACCCCTCCCTCATCGAACAATGGCTTCCCCGCTGGCAGGAACGCCTCAGTCTTGAGACCCGGCCTCGAACCGAAATCGTTCGCGAAATGGATCGCGTCAACCCCGCCTATATCCCGCGCAACCATCGTATCGAGTGGGCCATCGACGCCGCCATCGGCGAAGGGGATTTTTCCAAGGCCATCGAACTCCATACCGTGTTGGCAACGCCATTTGACAACCAGCCCGCCTTCGCCGCCTACCTCGAACCGCCTCGCCCCGGCGACTGGCAGTGCAAAACTTTCTGTGGCACATAGGAGACAACTTCATGGGTAAATCTGAAACGGCTATACTCGCCGGCGGCTGCTTCTGGGGCATGCAGGACCTCATTCGCAAACTTTCCGGCGTCACCTCCACCCGCGTCGGATACAGCGGCGGCGACGTGCCCAACGCCACCTATCGGAACCATGGCACGCACGCCGAAGCGATCGAAGTCATCTTCGATCCGGACCGTATCTCGTTCCGCACGCTCCTCGAGTTCTTTTTCCAGATTCACGATCCCTCAACCGCGAACCGCCAAGGCAATGACCGTGGCGCCTCCTATCGCTCCGGCATCTACTACACCTCCGATGAGCAGCGAGAAACAGCCATCGGCACCATTGATGATGTGAACGCGTCCGGTTTGTGGCCCGGGCCCGTAGTCACCGAAATAAAGCCTGCCGGACCCTTCTGGGAGGCTGAGCCCGAGCATCAGGACTACCTGGAGCGCTATCCCAACGGCTACACTTGCCACTATCCGCGGCCCAACTGGACCCTGCCGCGCCGTTAGGCTGATCCATGACGATCCCAAGCGCAGTTCCACTGAATTGGAAACAGGTTGTCACCTGGGCCACGAACGGCAACCCGTCACCTCCACAGCGTGTCGAGAAGACCGCCGAGGAGTGGCGCGCCCTTTTGACCGAAGAGCAGTATCGCGTAACCCGGGGCAAAGGCACCGAGCGGGCATTCAGCTCTGAAATGTGCGGACTGTTCAAACCCGGGCGCTATAACTGCGTATGCTGTGGCACACCCCTGTTCGATGCCGGAAGCAAGTTCGATAGCCGCTCGGGCTGGCCCAGCTTCACGCAGCCGGAATCGCCCGGCGTGGTCGCCTATCACATGGATACAACCCACGGTATGCAGCGCGTGGAGACCACGTGCAACGTCTGCGATGCGCACCTCGGCCACGTCTTTCCCGATGGCCCTGAGCCGACCGGCTTGCGGTACTGCATCAACGCGGCCGCTCTGATCGCTCAGACCCCTTAGCTCAGCTAAGTTAGCCACCGCGCTCTGCCGGGCCCAGGGAATTAAGCTCCCGGTAAAGCCAGGCCTTCGCCGTATTCCAGTGCCGCTTCACCGTCGCCGGCGATACCCCCAGAACCTCCGCTGTTTCATCCACCGATAGTCCCGCGAAAAAGCGAAGTTCGACAAGTTTGGCCTGTTGCGGATCCAACTCCTCCAGCGTCTTCATCGCATCGTCCAGCGCCACCAGCGAGAACTCCCGTTCGCCTGTGCCCGCCACCTGCTCGTCGATCGAAAGCAGCGTCACTCCGCCGCCACGCTTTCCCGCCAGATTCCGCCGCGCCTCATCCACCAGAATCCGCCGCATCATCCGCGCCGCCACCGCGAAAAAATGCGCCCGATTTTGCCAGTTCACCTGCTTCTGGTCCACCAACCGGAAGTACGCCTCATGCACCAATGCCGTGCTCTGCATCACGTGGCCCGCGTTTTCACGCCGCAGGAAATTTGCCGCAATCCGCCTTAGTTCCCCATACACCAACGGCATCAACTCGCCAAGCGCTTCCTCGGAACCATTCCGCCATACCAGTAGAAGCTGGGTTACATCACCGGAACTCATAGGTCCTATTCCTACCCAACCGGCTTCTTGGCCGGCTTGTTGTCAAACACCCGTTCGATAACCTGAAGCGTCCCTTCGGTCAACTTCAGCGAAGCTAGATCCTTCCGCCGCGCCCACTGCACGGCCGACGAATCGTCTCCCGCGCGCAGTTCCCCTCCCGTCACCTTGCACACATAGTCGATCAGCACGTAGTGATACTCCGGCTTGCCCGTCTTATCGCGCATGATTCGCTCGAAGATCTCCACCACGGAACCTGCCTTCACCACCAATCCAGTCTCTTCGAGCACCTCGCGTTCAATCGCCGCCGTCAGGTGCTCACCGGACTCCACCAACCCTCCCGGGAGTGACCAATAGCCTTTCAACGGCTGCTTGCCCCGCTCCACCAGCAGGATCGAGTCCCGTTTGAAAATGAGCGCCCCAACCCCTAGAAGCGGCCGCTCAGGATAGCGTCTGGATTTAATAAGGTACCGCCCCTTTTACCGGCATGCGGATTCTGTATACCGACGTCAGCGCTGTCACGTACAACGTCTGGAAATCGTCATCGCCGAAAGCGCAGTTGCGAGGCATCTCCGGCACTTCAATCTGATGGATCAGCTTACCCGCCGGCGAATAGATGTCCAGCTTGTTCGCCGTCACGTACAGATTGCCTCTTTCATCCACGCTCATCCCGTCCGGTGACCCGTCGATGCCGGAAATCAACACCCGCTCGTTCGACGCCGCTCCATGTTTGTCCAGATCGTAGGCATACATCGCCCGCTCATCGGAGTTGTCCACGTACAGGATCTTGCCATCCGGCGACAAGGCAATTCCGTTCGGCCGTCCCTTCGGCTTCGCCACCAGTTCCATCGGACCCTTGGGCGGAATATGGTACACCCCGTAGAAATCCAACTGCCGGCCCTCGTTCTGATAGTCCCCGAAAGCTGGATCGGTGAAATACACATGGCCGTCTTTCCGCACCGTGATGTCGTTGGGCGCGTTCAGCCGTTTCCCCTCATAGGTCTCGGCGATAACTTCGATCTTGCCCTTCTTGTCCATCCGTACCACCCGATGGGTCCGGCTTTCGCAGGAGTACAGGTTGCCTTTCGCGTCGTAGGTGTTCCCGTTGGCGCCGTTCGAGTTTTCCCGGAAGACCTCTGGTTTCTTACCCGGAGCCAGTTTCCAGATCTGGTTGTTCGGGACGTCGCTCCACAGCAGAGCACCCTCCCTGGACCACACCGGTCCTTCGGTGAAGGCATGTCCTCCGGCAACTTTTTCCACCTTGATCTCGGAAAAATCCTGCCCACGGGCACCGGTCGTGCCGATGAGAAACATGATAGGGATAGCGAAGAGTCTCACAATAGAACAGTGTAAGGGATTGTGGTCCGTCGCGAGGCACTACTCCCGGCTTGCCGCTTGGCGAAGATTGAATCGCAAGTACGCTAAAGTAGCGCCGCTCCCTTGTCGATGTTGACAAAAGGGACGTTGAGCCAATATGGCCGGCGAGGAAAAGCACATAAGCCCCGAGATCAAACCCGTCACCAAGGTGCTGGTCGTAGACGACGAACCACACAATCGCGAGATCATGGCCCGCCGTCTCGAGCGCGCCGGCTACGCGGTCGAGACCGCTCCGGACGGACAGCGAGCCTTCGACTGGCTCGCCAAAAATCCCGCCGACATGGTCCTGCTCGACTATATGATGCCCGGCATGAACGGCTTTGACCTTTTGAAGCTTCTCCGCGCAACACAGTCGGCAAACGAGCTCCCGGTGATCATGGTCACTGCTGTCAACGATAGCGACTCCGTCGTCGAGGCGTTGAATCTTGGCGCCAACGACTTCATCACCAAGCCCGTCGATTTTCCGGTCGCACTTGCCCGCATCCGCTCGCACCTCCGAAAGGCAACCTTGGCAGATTCCGAAGGCGGCCAACGGGCCCGTAGCGGACACAGCAATGGCGGGCCCAACGACGACAGACCCAACGACGCCAGGCGCCGTAGCGATGGGCACCAAAACGATGGGAAATGGGACTGGGACCTTGTATCCAATCGGGAAACGCTCTCCGAAGAATGCTGGCGCCGCCTCGGATATCCCGCAATCGCCGCCCGCCCCGACAGTTGGCTCAAACTCATCCATCCCGGTGACAGGGATGGGTTCGAGCGCCGCCTCGCCGACATTCATCGCGGCAAGGCCAGCGAATTTATCAGCGAGTGCCGGCTTCTCCATGAGAATGGAACTTACCGCTGGATGCTCTGCCGCGGCACCGTGCATCGTGACGCCCAAGGCGCAGCTACCGGCCTCGCCGCATCTTTGATCGATGTTACCGAGACCAAGGCCGTCGATCCCCTAACCGGCCTCGCCAACCGCGCCCACTTTACCGATCTGGTTGGCCAGCGCCTGGCCCAGTACATCAAAGCTCCCAAGCATGGATTTGCCGTGCTCGTGCTCAGCCTCGAGCGCTTCAAACTGATCAACGACACCCTCGGCCACCCAGTCGCCGATCTACTCCTGCAAGAGGTCGCCCGCCGCATCCACGCCGGTGTTCGCGGCGCCAACGGCGGCCGGCCCGAAGACACCGTCGGCCGTCTCGACAGTGACCGCTTCGGCATTCTCCTCTCCGAGGTTCAAAACGAGGAACTCGCCGTCGCCGTCGCGCGGCGTCTTCAACGAGACCTCCAAGCGCCGTTTCGCCTCGACGACACCGAGCTTTTCACCGCCACCGGCTTCGGCATCGTCGCCGTCGATGCCAAATACACCTCCGCCGACGAAATCCTTCGCGACGCCGAACTCGCCCTCAACCGCGCCCAGGCCGGCGATAGCGGCCGTTGTGCTCTGTTCCGTCCCGCCATGCGCAGTTGGGCCATCGAACGCCTGCGCGCCGAAACTGACCTCCGCCGCGCCATCGAAACGCAGCAGTTCGAAGTCTACTATCAACCCAAGGTCGATCTCACCCTCGACACCGTCGTGGGCTTCGAGGCTCTCCTGCGATGGAATCACCACGAGCGCGGCCTCGTCCTCCCTGCCGATTTCGTTCCCATTCTCGAGGAAACAGGCCTTATTGTTGAGGTCGGCACGTGGGTGTTGCGCCAATCCTGTCATATCATGCGGCAATGGCAGCAGGAACTCCGGAACTCAGAGCTGGAAGTCAGCGTAAACGTCTCTGTCAATCAATTGCGCCCTGAGCTCGCCACGGAAGTTCGCGCCGCTCTCCAGGATTCCGGCCTTAGCCCCCATTGCCTCCAACTCGAGATAACCGAATCGGTTCTTATGTCCGACATCGAAGGTGCACGCACCATCTTCGCCGAGTTGAAGGCGGAAGGCGTCGGGCTCAAAATCGACGACTTCGGCACCGGCACTCGTCTCTCAACTACCTTGCCCGTTTGCCCTTCGACTGGCTCAAAATCGACCGATCCTTCACTGAGGACCTCTGCGAGAATACCCAGTCGGTCGAACTCACGCGCACCATGATCGGCCTCGCCGCCGGGTTGGGCATGAACGTCGTCGCCGAGGGGGTCGAGACCACCGGCCAAGCCCTGCGTCTACAGGAACTTGGTTGCCGCTTCGGACAAGGCTATCTGTTTGCTCGCCCCATGCCCGCTGACCAAGCCTTCTCCTTCGCTCAGCAGCGCTCAGCCTATTCCGTCATCGAGGGCAGGCTCGCCAGCGCCATCGCCAATTCGCCCTCATCGTAGTTCTGATCGATCAACTTCCCCGCATGATAGTCGATATACGCCTGCATATCGAAATTTCCATGCCCGCACAGATTAAACAGAATCACCTTCCCGGTGCCCTCTTCCTTGCACTGTAATGCCTCGTCGATCGCCGCCCGTACCGCGTGATTGGCCTCCGGCGCCGGCAGGATCCCCTCGGTTCGGGCAAACTGAATGCCAGCGTCAAAACACGCACGCTGATGGTATGCCCTTGCCTCGATCAGCCCCAGATCGTGCAGGTGGCTCACCATCGGAGCCATCCCGTGATACCGTAGCCCTCCGGCATGGAATCCCGGCGGTGTGAACGCCGATCCTAGCGTGTGCATCTTTACCAACGGCGTCAGGTGCGCGGTGTCCCCAAAGTCGTAACAAAACCGTCCCCGGGTCAGGCTCGGACACGCGGCCGGCTCCACCGCCACGATCCGCCGCTTGCGGCCCCCGCGCAGTTGCGCTCCCAGAAACGGAAACACCAGTCCGGCGAAGTTTGAGCCGCCGCCTGTGCATGCAACCAGGATATCGGGGTCGTCGCCGTAGTCGGCCATCTGCTGGAACGATTCCTGCCCCGCCACGGTCTGATGCAGTAACACATGGTTCAGCACCGAGCCCAGCGCGTACTTGGTGTCATCCCGTTGCGCGGCCTGCTCCACCGCCTCTGAGATCGCGATCCCCAAGCTGCCCGGATGCTCCGCACGCGCGGCCAGGATCGCCCGTCCCGATGCGGTCTCCTCCGATGGCGACGCCAGGCATCGCGCGCCGTAGGCCTCCATCAAGGCGCGCCGGTACGGTTTCTGATCGTAGGAAACACGCACCATGAAGACCTGAATTTCAACCCCGAAAAGCGCCCCTGCATAGGCCAGTGACGAGCCCCATTGCCCGGCGCCCGTCTCGGTGACGATACGCGAAATCCCTGCTTCCTTGTTGTAGAACGCCTGCGCCACAGCCGTGTTCGGCTTGTGGCTGCCGGTGGGGCTTACGCCTTCGTACTTGTAGTAGATCCGCGCCGGAGTGTCGAGCACCTGTTCCAGACGCCGCGCCCGCCGCAGCGGCGTGGGACGCCACTGTCCATAAACGTCCGCCACCGGCGCTGGGATCTCGATGTAGCGCTCCGCGGAGACTTCCTGCGCGATCAGCGACATCGGGAACAGAGGTGAAAGATCGTCCGGACCGATCGGTTGCTTCGTACCTGGATGCAGAACCGGCGCCAGCGGCGTGGGAAGATCCGCGGCGATGTTGTACCAATGGCTGGGTATCATAGCGACGTTATTGTACCGCTCTACCGCTTGCAGTATCATGACCAAAGTCACAAACATGCGTATTCCTGTTTTGTTGGCCATCGCGGCCCTCGGTTTCGCCCAGCCTCGAAATCCCTTCGGGGATCAGCCCGATGCCGTCGCCAAAGGCAAAGAGACGTATCTTGGGGCATGCAGCGCATGCCACGGCGTGAGCGGATTGGGCGGTCAAGGTCCCAATCTCGTTTCCGGCCGGCGGATCAGCCGGATGAGCGATCAGCAGCTCTACAGCTCGATTCACGATGGCGTGAAAGGCACCGACATGCCTCCCTTTCCGCTTCCGCAACAAAAAGTTTGGCAACTGGTCAGCTTCCTGCGCAACATGAGCGCGCCCGCCATGCGCGCCAATCTTTCCGGCGATGCCGCGGCCGGCGAGGCGCTCTTCTATGGCAAGGCGGGCTGCGGACGTTGTCATGCGATCGCAGGCAAAGGCGGTTCGCT
>JBGSME010000735.1:0-4834 GCA_041740335.1 Bryobacteraceae bacterium
GTTCAGCGGCGGCTCGCTCGGAGCGATCATTACACCGCTTGTGGTAACGCCGGTCGCGTTGCGCTGGGGTTGGCGCGGAGCGTTCTGGTTCACGGGGCTCGTCGGATTGACATGGCTATTGGTGTGGACGGTGGTGAGCCGCCGCGCCGATATGCGCTCGCGCCCTGAGGCTTTGACGGTGGAGTCCGCGCGTATTCCGTGGGGCGACGCGCGAGTCTGGAGCTTCATGGCGGTCTATGCTCTCGGCGCCTTTCCACTCGCGTTCGTGTTATACCAATCGGCGATCTACTTGAGCCGCGTATTGGGCAAGACGCAGGCGGAAGTGGGCGCGGTGCTCTGGATCCCGCCGCTTGGTTGGGAGGTCGGCTACTTCGCGTGGGGATGGATGACCGATCGCGCATTGAAGGGCACGGCGCGGCCGATCGCGGTATACCGGTGGTTGATGGGGACCGCGATGGTGCTGAGCCTGTTATTAGCTTTGGTGCCGCGAATCGAAAGTTATCCGCTGGTGTTACTCGAGTTATTCTTTGCGATGTTCATATGCGGCGGCTTTATCATTCCCCCGATCAGTTATGGGACGCATGTGTTGTCGACGAGCCATGCGGGGTTGATCGCGGGATTATGCGCGGGGGCGTGGGGCGCGGCAGTGGCTCTGGCGATGCCGGTTTTCGGGCGCTTGTTTGACCGCGGGCTATACAGCGAAGCGTTTGTGCTGGCTTCGTTGTTTCCGGTTGTGGGCTTTGGGTTGTGGTGGTGGATCAACCGGGCTGGCGATTAGCGGACTTCGAAGGCGCGTGTGGCGAAACCGGTGCATTCGCCGGATGACAGCGGGCCGGAGCAAGAGCGGAGCTTCAGGACGTAGAGTCCGGGCGTGAGGCTGAGATCCGCTGCGTAGCCGTTCTCGACGAAGCGCCGCTGCACTTCGCGGAGCGACTCGTTCAAGACACGGAGTTCGTAACCGATGGCGTTGACCTCCGGACTCCAACGGACAACGACATCGCCTACCGCGACCGGCTGGCCCGACGGCGGCAGGTGAATCAAGGGCGCGCTCGGATCCTGGTTGATGGTTGTGTCGACTCCGGCGATCGTCACATCGGCCAAGCGGGGCTGGCGCGACGGACTGGTCGCAATGTGTAGCCACTGGGTGCCGGTTGGGATCGGACGGGGAAACGTAGACCAAAACTGGGGGCCGCGCAGAGGCTCGACACTCAAAGGACAGGCGGGAACGAGCGTGACTAAAAACGACGCGAGACCGCCTGTCGCGGGAACGCTCGCGCTCGGCGGGAAGACGGAGGCAGCGCATGTGCGTCCTTCCCAAACGGCCACGAACTCGGTGGCTTCCTGGGGCGTTGCGACGGTCTGGCTGGCCTCGCCGCCATGGTTCCATCCAGCGAATACGTATCCGCTGTTCGACAGCAATTGCGGTGTTGCGGCCTCAATGGTGTGGTTTACGCCGGGTTGCCACCAAAGTGTGCCATTAGGATCGAAAGGAATGTCGTCGACGATCATTTTGAGCCCGGCAGGATTCGAGCGGAACTGAATGGGTATAGGCGGTGGCGCTTCGATGAGTTTGGCGAGGAAAAGGCGATTCTTCACGTCGCCGCCCGCCATTCCCGGGAAATCCGGCGATGAGGTGGTGCCGGCGGCGTAGAACGATCCGTCCCCGCCGGCAGCCACGGCTCTTGCCGAATCGGTGCCACTTCCCCCCAGGTACGACCGCATTGCAACGCGGTTCGCCTCGTCGACACGAAAGACCGCGGCGTTGGAGCCGCTTCCTCTCAGGGGCTGAAAGGCCGCGTGCGGAAGGAGGAGGTGAGCGGCGACCCCGGCGCCGAACACCACGCCGTTGGTGTCGGCGAGCGAGGTGCACCAGACGCCGGTCTCGATAGTGTCAAAGTTGGCGCCGTCAGCATCGAACTTATGGACGTTTTCGCCGTCGCATACAGCCACGCGGCCATCGGGAAATGCACGAACGGCGCTCGTTGACCGCGGAAGCTGTGTGTGGAACACGATGTCGTTTCCGGCGGGGTTGATCTTCGTCAGAGAGTTGCGAAGGAGGGAGTCAACCCCTGCCACATACGCCGCGCCATGGCGATCCACGTCAATCTCCAGAAATCCGGACTCAGCGGCGGCGATGGGAGTCGAGTAAACCAGCTTGTCCCCGCCCGCCGAGATCTTTGTCAAAAATACCGCGGTACCTGAAGTCCGCTCGGCGAGGCGGGGCTCGAGAACCGGAAAGGAGTCCGATTCGGTCACACTGACGATATAAACATTGCCTTCCCCGTCCACGGCCGCGCCGGCAGCCGTGTCTTTGCGCTCACCGCCGAAGGCTCCGGAGAAAACCAGACCGCCGTCGCGGGTAAATCGGGCAACGAAAATATCCCGGCCCATGCCGCGCGGTAACGGACTTGGAGGATCGATCGGAAAATTTCCAGACTCCGTCCAGCCAACTACGTAAACGTCGCCGGCGGGGCCGGTGGCAACGGCAGCGACTCCCTGCGCTTCAGCGCCTCCAAGATAGACTGTCCAGGCCCGCACGCCGTCGCGGTCAAAGCGGCTCAACTGCACCACGGATTCCCCGGCCGGTCCGAATACCTCACCCGCATGCGGCAACGGCGCCTTGCCGGAAACCTGGTTCGCAATGTAGACCGAACCGGAAGGATCGGCGGCAATTCCTGGGGGCAGAATCCCAGAGACCGATTGACTCCACGATAACTTCTGCGGCCAGCCGGGAACGGCCAGCATCACCAACAGGAAAAGCCGAATCATGGAGGAGGGCATCGCTTCAACGCTACTCCGAGCGGCCGGGCGGGTCAAGCTCCACCGCATTGAAGGCGCAGCCATAGCACGCGATAATCGCCAGCAAATACATCCATGCCAGAAGCGCAATCACTGCGCCGATAGATCCATACATCACGTTATAGCTGGCAATGTTACTCGCATACCAGCCGAATCCAGCAGTGGCGAGCCCCCACAGCACCGTCGCCAGCCACGCGCCCGGCCACACCGAGTGCCACTCCTGCCGCCGATTCGGGCCGATGTAGTAGAGCAGCCCCGTCACCAGCACTACGGACCACACCGCGATCGCCACCCGCGCAGTAGCGGCAATCCATAGCACGCCCGCCGCCAGCGGCGGCGTCTCTGCAAGGCCCTGTATCCAACGGATTGCGGCCGCCTCTGTTCGATCGCCGAACACCACCAGTGCCGACGCGCCCACCATCGGCATCGTGGTGGTGAACACGAGTAAAGTCGCCACCGCCCGTTGCGTGAGGAAGTTACGTGGCTTCGCCCGATACACCGAATTGAAGCCTTCCATCAGACTCAACTGGAAACCCGTCCCCGCCCAGATGGCCAGCACCACGGCGGTGACCAGAAGCCCGATCGGTTTATTCCCTTGAACGACAATCTGTTCGAGCACGATTGTATCGGCGCCGGGCGGAAGCGCCTGTGCAAGATACCGGTTAAGCACTCCCAGAACCGGCGAAGCACGCCAGTGGACCAGCAGTGTCGCGACCACGGTCAGGACGGGGAAAAGGGCCACAAGTCCGGAGTAAGCCGCGCCCTTTGCGATCGAGAGGACGTTGCTTTCGTAGAGCAGGGCCGCGGCGGCGTAGAGCCGGTGCGCGAATCGGCTCACGCCCTCTTCCCTCGCCGCATCCATTCCCGCCGCGCGAACCACAGCGATGCCATCAACGCACCGAGGCTGATTCCCGTGCAGACCACTTGTTCGGCGCGGGGATGAAACTCCAGCACAACGGTGGAAAACGCGGCTGGGTTAGGTTTGAGCACAATCTGACCCATTACATCACGCACCACTTCGATGCGTTGGCCGTCCTGGAAGGCGCGCCAACCCTCGTCGTAGGATACGCGCAGCGCGACCCAGTAGCCTGCAGGAACCGCCCCACGAACCTCGATCCTGTCCGGCTCGCGCCATGTTGTGACCAGCGGCGGCCGGGCGCGATCGTCCATCGCCGCGACATAGGGGACTGCTTCTTCAATGTCTTTGCCTTTCGGGATATGGCGCGGCATCTCGGACTCACGAATCAGGTTTGCCCACCCGGTGAACGGCAGACGATACAGACGGTCGTCGTGGTCGGAGTAGACGCGTTCGAGAGCGCCCTCAAACACCAGCGGATCGGTGATGTCGTGATAGAACTCCTGTGAGGCTGCGCCATGCACGCCCACGTATTCGACGCCGGCGGCGCGCAAGGCCAGTATCGAATCCGCCGTGCGCGTTTCCGCCGTGCGGGCCTCGTGCTTACGGATGAAATAGATGAAGTCGAGCGGAACGCGATTGCGCAGCCCGGATTCGAACGTACCGCCCAACTGCGGGATGTCCTGATAGGCGTTGAACCGGAAGCGGGTGCCGCCAGTCACGTACACACGGCCTTGAGGATTCTGTTCGCCGATGGCGCGCGCCATGCGGTATTCCACCGTCTCCTCGGGCTGAAGCGGGCGCAGCAGCGTGTTGGCCTTCGTCACGAACTCAGCGAATTGGGGCCACGCCGCGTACACCACAATCACCGGCAGGGCGACGGCGAACGCTTGCCCCAGCCGGGTCCGTAGGCCCCAAAGGAGGCGGCTGACTTCGAACAGGAATGCCGTAAAGAAGAACTCGAACTCCGGCCCGTAGCGCCAGGATTCCGGCATCGCACCCACGCCGTACCAATAGTAGCCGGACACGGCGAGACCGAATACGTAGAGACACAGCGTGACGAAACACAAGTAGTATTGGCGAGGAAACCGAAGGAAGGCGATGCGGATCAGCACCGGTCCGGAAATCAGGGCTACGCGAATCAGGTAGTGCGAGAGTCCAGAACGATAGTAAGTGTCC
>JBGSME010000736.1:0-2652 GCA_041740335.1 Bryobacteraceae bacterium
GCGAGCAGCCGAGGAGTTCGGCGACGATCACGCCGGTTTGCCCGTAGCCCAAATCATCCGACTGGAGGCCGGTGAGCAGAAGATCCGGTTTTTCGGTTTCGGCGGCGGCGGCGAGCAGCCGCGCGACACCGAGCGCGTCCAACCGGCCGAGGTCTTCGTCCTCGATGTGAATGGCGCGGTCCGCACCCTTGGCGAGCGCTTCGCGAATGGTTTGGGAAGCTGCGGCGGGACCGGCGCACAGGGCAACTACTTCGCCGCCGTGCTTTTCGCGCAACTGGAGCGCCTCTTCGAGCGCGTAGGCATCCGGCTCGTTGATTTCCGAGGCCGGGTCAGAAGTATCGATCCACTGTCCATCGGCGCGAACCTTGAGTTGCGAATCGCGCGCCGGGACCTGCTTGATGGCCACCAGGATTTTCATGGGTTCACTTTCCAGGATATCGCGGACTACAGCTTCACTTGCCTCTTGATCTTCTGGAGTTCCATGTAATCCGGGATGGTCTTGTAAAAAGGATCGAGCGGAAAGCATCCCGAGCGGAGGCCGTTGCGCGGACCGGTAGTGCAATCGCTAAAGGTACGGCAGATGGCCTTGTGGTTCATCATTCCGGTGCGAAGCGTGTCGGCAGGCAGGGTGGGGTAGGAGAGCACCATTCGCCCGAGCCCAACCGCGTCGGCGAGGCGTTCGCGCACCACCGCTTGCGCCACCTGCGGCAGATATTCCTGGAGATAGGTGTACGCGCTACCGGCGAGGACGAGGTTGGGAAACCGTTTTTTCAATTCACCCACGGCGCGGATCTGGCGGACGCATCCGGCCAGCGGATCTTCCGGGGGTTGGTAGCCGTCGCTCGGCGGGAACAGCGCGGGGCGCTGGATGTGCGGGTTGTAGTAAGGGCTGCCGGCAGAGATATTGATGAGCCGGATGCCGAGTTGTTCGTAGAGGGTGAGCAACGCAACGGGGTCGGCAATTTGGAACTCCACGGGATTGCCGGGATCGGTTCCGAAGGCCGTGGTGTAAGGCGTTTCGTGATCCTCCGGAATGCCGGGGCCGAGTTTTTTCTCCGCAGCGCGGGCGGGGTCCGGCTTGAATGGGACCATATCGAATGCACTGACGCGGACACCGATACGGAGCCGCGTTGCCGCACGGATACCGGCAACGATTTCGCGGAAGAAGCGCGTGCGATTTTCAAACGATCCGCCATAAGGGCCGGGGCGCGTGTGGGCGCTGAGGAATTCATGGCCGAGGTAGCCGTGGCACTGCTTGACGTCGACGAACAGGGCGCCGCAGCGCTCGGCGATTTGCGCCGCCGAGATGAACTTGGCGATCAACCGCTGCACTTCGTCGTCCGACAGGATCGGGGCGTCGGGAGCGATGCCGAACTTACGGTCGAGGATCGGGTGATGATAGGCGATCATCGGCTCGAGGCGTTTCTTGTCGAAGGGCCGGCAGAAGCGGCCGGAGTGTGTGAGTTGAAAGCCGATGAGGAAGTCCGAGGTGGATTCGAATTCGCGGCGGTGAGTTTCGATGGTTACTTCGAGGAGGCGTTTGAGCGCGTCTTCGGTGGAATCCTGAATGATCAATTGATTGGGATTGGCGCGGCCTTCCGGGACCACGGCCATCGCTTCCCCGCCCCACACCCACTTGGCGCCGGAGCGAGCGAAGTTGGCCCAGCGGCGGCGGACGAGATCGGTAGGGCTGCCATCTGTTTCGGCGTCCCAGCCTTCCATGGGATGGATGACCCAGCGATTGCCGATACGAAGCCCGTCGACATCGATGGGCGCGGCCATGGGAGATTCAGGCGCGGCGAGAATGGCATCGTCGCAGGGGAGCTCGAGGTTAAGCTGGGAGAGACGCGCGCGGAAAGCGTCCGGCGTCTTGAAAGAAGCGATACGCGGGTAAGAAGACACTCAATGTCAGGTTACCGCGTCAGCCGCCAACCCGCTGTGCGTTTCCGGATTCGGCGGCGCGGTAGGACGCGAAGATGGTCTGGAGGATGTAGAGGCTTTCGTTGGGCGTCAGCACCGGAGTCTCGATTCCCGCGGCGGCACGGGCAACGTGGTTCACCCACGCCGTGTAGCCGGTGGCGGCGCCGGCGGGAACCGTGTAGTGCTTGGTCTCGCCGGCTCCGTTCCTGGTGCTGTACCATTCGAGCGGATTCGCGGTCTGGTGATTGATTTCGAGCCAGCCATGGGATCCCCAAACTTTGATGAAGAGCTGCTTGCCTTTGTCGATGTAGTAGCCGGAAGTAATGGTGCCGAGCGTTCCGTTGTCAAAACGCATGGAGATGGCGGCGGCGTCTTCCACGTCGAGGGGCTGGCCGCCGACGTTGGCTGTGAAGCCGGCAACGTGCGTAATCTTCGATCCCGAAATAAACATCGCGAGATCGAGCCAATGGATGCCGAGCCACATCAGGTGACCGCCACCGCTTCGGGCTTTCTTAGCGGTCCAGGTGTTGTGATAGGCGGGGCGGGTGAGGCGAGTCTGGTCGGCGATGGTTTGCAGTTCCATTCCATAGACCTTGCCGATTTCGCCGGATTGGACGATGCGGCGCGCTTCGCGCATCACCGGGTCCACGCGGTTGGCGAGGGCGAGCATGAGAAAGCGATGAGCGGCGTTGGCCCTTGCGGCCAAGGGCTCAAAGTCGGCGGCGCGCGGAT
>JBGSME010000737.1:0-3721 GCA_041740335.1 Bryobacteraceae bacterium
AAAACATCAGCGAGCTGAACGGGACCGGCGTCTTCTTGTGCTGCCGCAATAAGTGCAGGTAAATGGGCAGGCCCACCGCCAGTAGACCACCGAGGAACCAGGGAGAGAGGAGACCCATGGGCTAAAACCTCCCCTGGCGGATGGCGAGATATTCGCGGAGGGCGTCATCGAGCGGACGGTCCGTCGTCAGCAGATGATAGTCCATGCCGGAGGCGCGGGCTTTGGTGCGAATGGCTTCCATGTGGGCGTCGATTTTGGGGCGGTACTCGTGGCGCGCATAGTCCGGAGTGACCTCCATCGATTCCTGTGTTTCGAGATCGATGAGGACGACGGGGTCGCGGAAGCTCGGTTTGATTTCTTCCGGGTCGAGCACATGGAACAGGACGACATCGTTGCCGCGGTACCGAAGCGGCTCAATGGTGCGCACGATGGTTTCCGGCTGTTCCCAGAAATCGGAGAACACGGCGACGATGCCGCGCCGCCGGATGCTTTCCTGAAACATATGAAACGGTTTGCCGTAGTCGGTGCGGGCGTTCGGCTCGGCGATCTCGAGACCGTGAAGAAGGCGATGCAATTGCCCCTGCCGCGTGGAAGGCGGAACGTAGTGGCGCACTTCATCGTCGAACACGATCAGTCCGGCCGCGTCGCGCTGCTGGGTGGCGAGGTAGGACAGCGAGGCGGCGGCGTAGCGGGCGTAATCGATTTTCGAGACAGCGTGCGAATTTTGCCGCATGGAGTTGCTGGCATCGAGCAGGATGGTCAACTGGCAATTGGTTTCGCCGCGGTACTTCTTGAGATAGGCGCGTTCGGTGCGCGCGTAGACGTTCCAGTCGACGTGGCGCAGATCGTCGCCGGGCACGTAGGCGCGGTACTCGGCGAACTCCTGGGAAAAACCGTAGTCGGGGGAGCGGTGCAGCCCCGAAACAAATCCGTTCACCACCGTTTTCGCGATGAGGTCAAGGCTCGAGAGCGATGACAGGACCTTAGGTTCGAGGAAGCGTTGGATCATCGGTTTGACTGCGTTCGCGCTGGGTTCCGGGCGTGCGCTATCCCTTCGGCGGAGGCATATGGTCGAGCAGTTTACGCAAGATTGCGTCCTGGGAGAGCCGTTCGGACTCGGCCTGGAAGTTCAGCAGAATTCGATGGCGAAGTACGGGGATGGCCAGCGCGACGATGTCCTCATAGGCCACGTTGTAGCGTTTGCGGGAGAGCGCGCGGGCCTTGGCGGCGAGCACGAGGAACTGGGCCGCGCGGACGCTGGCGCCATAGTTCACGTATTTGGTGATGAAGTCCGGCGCTTCTCCGGTGGAGATACGGGTGGCACGCACGAGTTCGACGGCGTAGCGGGAGACCGGTTCGGCGATGGGCACCATGCGAACCAGTTGCTGAAACCCGAGAATCTCGTCGGCGGTGGTGACGGTATCCACCTTCACCTGCGCGGTGGAGGTGGTGCGGTTTACCACTTTCACTTCGTCGTCGGCGGGGAGATAGTCGAGCACGGTGTTGAAGAGGAAGCGGTCCAGTTGGGCTTCCGGCAGCGGGTAGGTGCCCTCGAGCTCGATGGGGTTCTGGGTTGCCAGCACGAAGAAGGGTTTCGGCAAATCGTAGTGGTTGCCGCGCACGGTGCAGGAGTGTTCCTGCATCGCTTCGAGCAGCGCCGACTGGGTTTTGGGAGGGGTACGGTTTACCTCGTCGGCGAGCAGGATGTTGCCGAAGATGGGGCCTTGCACAAAGGTCCAGCGGCGGCGGCCCGTGGTTGGATCTTCTTCGATGATGTCGGTTCCGGTGATGTCGGAGGGCATCAGGTCCGGGGTGAACTGGATGCGCTTGAACACCAGTCCGAGCGTGTCGGCAATGGTGCGGACCATCAACGTCTTGGCCGTGCCGGGCAGACCGGTGATCAGGCAGTGTCCGCCGACGAACAAGGCGATCAATATCTGTTCCAACACCTCTTCCTGGCCCACGATGACGCGATGGACCTGATCGAGAATCTGCCCACGCGCTTCCTGGAAGCGTTCGATGCGGCTGCGAAGTTCGGCCGAGTCAAAAGTAGTCTCGCTCGCGAGAATCGACATGAGTTAGCGTTTCACTTTCTTAGCGTTGAGTTCTAGCAACAGCTTCTGCGCCGGGCGAAACCCTGGGGCTGCTTCGAGCGCGTTTAAAACCTGATCTTCGGCCTGGGTTGGCTGGCCGGAGCCGACGTAGGCCCGTGCCAGATTGTAGTATGCGGAGGCCTTGTCGTTGGGCTTGGATGCCACCAGGGCGCCAAATTCCCGGATGGCTTTCCGTGGCTGGCCAAGCCCCATGTAGAGCTCGCCGAGCTGCTTATGGAGCGCGTCGTCGTTCACCGGATAGATCCAGTTGATGTTTTCAAGAACGGCCGCGGCTTCCTTTTTCGACCCGCGTTCTTCGTAGAGCGACGCGAGCTTTTTGAGCGCCGCCGGGTTGCGGCCGCCCACGCTCGAGTAGCGCGCCAGCGTCGAGATGGCCTTGGCCTTGTCGCCTTTTTCGATGGCCGAGTCGGCGACGAATTCATAGGCGTTGGCGGCTTCGACGTAGTCGGGATACATCTCGATGATGGCGTCGCCTTCCTTCAAAACTTCGTCGTGCCTGCGCTCACCGGCGAGGCTGGCGAGGATCTTTACTTTCTTCCGCCAATCGTCGAAGCGGGAAACCACCGGCGCGGTGCGCTTGTCGAGCCAGGCCAGGAATTGTTTGTCGAACTCCTCGGTTTTCATTCCGAGCACTTGTTCGAAGGCCTGCTCGGTGGACTTGCGCTGTTTGAACGCGCCGATCATTCCGAGGATTTTTTCGAAGCCCCACTTCTCGACAATGTAGTCGCAGATCTGGCCGCCCTGGAAATAGGATACGATCACTTGCGCCGGAAATGACGGGCGGATGAAGCCGCGGTCCAATTCCGAGACCGGGAGCAGCTTTTTGTCTCTGAGGGCGGCGATGATCTCCGGGGTTAGGCGATCGCCCCAGTCGGCGTGGATGGCGGTCTCTTCGTGAACGGCGACTCCTTCGGTGAACCAGCGCGGCACGCGGTGCTCGGTGGCGGAAAGTACGAAGACGTGGCTGAGTTCGTGCCAGAGAGTGCTGGCCCAATGGAAGCTGCCGGGCTTTCGGCCCGACGGGCTGTCCATGGCGACGACGGTGCCGAAGGTGACGCCGAGCGCGCCGAGCCCGGGCATGCCCATGGTGCGCACGGCGAAATCCTCGTGATCGGGGTAGACTTCGAGTTGCACCGGCGCGGGAAGCACCATTTTGTACTTCTTTTCGAATGTGGCGATGGCGTCGAGGAGTTCGCCTTCGATGTAGGGACGGAGCAGGTCGGATTCCTTGCGATGGAGCCGGACGATGGTTTTAGGCGTTTCGAAGGTGACGAAATTTTTGTAGCTGTTCATCAGCGTCAACGTGTTGGTGGTGGACGCTTCCTTAAAACCGTTGTTGTATGCCAGCTCGAGTTCCTTGCGCGCCTCGCCTTCGCGCCCGAGGCGCATCAGGTTGATGCCGAGCTGGGAATGCGCGTTCCAGTCTTCCGCGTCGCGCGCGATCGCCTTGCGGTAGTATTCGATTCCGTCGTCGTAGCGGCGATTCAGCACGAGGTGATGGGCGATCAGAGCGTAGCCTTCGCTGTAGGTGGTGTTCACGGCTTCGATCTTGGCGAGCCATGGATCGGGTGGCCGGTCGGCGAGTAACTCGACGGCGGCGCGGATGG
>JBGSME010000738.1:0-4580 GCA_041740335.1 Bryobacteraceae bacterium
GCCTCCCAGTTGCTGCATCGCGAGTTCGAAGGTAAATCTGGTTCGCAGTGACGGCTTCTCGAAAAGCAGCGCGGCGTATTTGCCGGCGAGAGCGGTGCGGTATCGTTCGGGATTCTTCTTGAGGTCGTGCGCGAGATCGAGGAGGTGGCGGAGTTCGCCGGCAGTGAGGTCCTGGTCGCGGCGCAAGTCACCGGCGGCGATCCTGGGGACGGGCGGGTTAGCCCGGACGGAGCGCATGCGGACGGACGCCAATGAATTTTTATTCAATAGACTGAATAATTACACATTGCGAAGGCGGGCGTCAATCGTTTGTCGCCGGGGGCTTGTCGTGGGTCCAAAAATTTGGGCAACGGCAAACCGGGCAATCGTAGGATCGGAGCCACAGGGGTCCGCGTACGGCGCAGGCGGACAGGAGCCACGCAGCCGGATGCGACGAACCGCAGTGAATGCAGACATTCGATCGCGTTTCGCTTGGTTCCGGCGCCGCGGATCCGAGATACAATGCCCATCCGTAGACGGAAAGCCTGGCGTCAAGAATTCGATCCGCACGGCGGAGGAGAAGGGTAAGGAAACGCAGCACTGTCTCGCTTCCGCCCGTAAGGAGCAGTAGCTTCCCCAGGGACGGCCCGCACAGTTACGTGGATTCAGGAAGGTGAACCCGGAGTTGAGCGTTTCGATATGATTCACGCTCAAGCCTGTGGCATCGGAAATTTCGCGCCCCAGTTGCACGGGGTCATTGAACCGGTTCAGATGCCCGCCGCCGCTGGCGACCCAACAGGACAAGCGGTCGGAGAGGGAACCGCCATCGGGAACGGCGACGAAGACCCCTCCCGATTTCTTGATGACGCGTCCGATCTCGCCAATGGCCGCATCAGGCCGGGAGAAATGCTCCAGGCTGTGGCTGGACACGATGAGATCGAAGGTGAGAGGACCGAACGGCAATGACTCGGCGCTCGCGCGAACTCTCGTACCACCGCCAAGCTGAAACTCGATATCGCAACGGACGACGAACCCGGTGCAGAGACTATTGGGAAAGCTGCCGGGCCCGCTGCCAAGGTCAAGCACTTTCGATTCGGCATTGACGGCCGCCCAGATTTCCGGCGTCATCGATTGACCTGGCGCGAAACGTCTACCGGATCTGCCGCGCCTGGAAATCGCTCAGCATCTGCTTGAACCGTTCCTGCTGATTGGGATCGAGGATGTGGAGAATCCGATCCTTGCCATCCGCGCGGACTTCATCCATTTGCGCCTGGAGGGTCTGGTAGTACTTCATAAAGTCATCGAGCACCACCTCAACCTCGCTGGCCTGCGCATCGGAGAGCTTCAACTCAGAGCGAAACCGCTGGATCGAAATATCCTTGCCGCCCTCTTTCCAACTCTTCACCGCCGCGGTGGCCGAGGCGCGCGAAGAATAGCGGATGCCGAGCACTCCAGCGGTGGCGCCGCACAGAAACACGAGAAGTAAAACGGAAACAACGCGCGGGTCACGCCACGGAGACGGGGTCATTGCTGTGCTCCTAAGCGGCGTCCTCGAGTGCACATAGGCTTACTGCTCGTAGGTGGTCAGATCGACGAGGATCCGGGCACGGTCACCGGAACTGACACTGGTGACGTCCAGAACCGGTTGCGGTTCGCGCGCCAGTTCCATTTCCGGACTCATGATCTGCTGTTGCTCGGCGAACACCGGGGCTTCCGGCTCAGCGGTGGCCATCATTACGCCCAGCAGCACCAGCATGGCGCCCGAGGCAAAGGCCAAGCGGCGGAAGAAATGCGGTTCGGCGAACACGGTCCATATGGATGTACTGCGTTCCTGGTCGATCCGCTCCATCACGCGGCCATAGAAGCCGGGCGCGGGTTCGAGATCTTCCGGCAGGAGAGTAGCGGGGGGGCGAAGGCTGCGAAGTAGTTCCGAATGGGCTTGGAACTGCTTCACAACCGCGCTCGCCGCGGGATCGGCGGCAAGGGCCCGTTCAAATTCAGAGGCTACGCCAGGGTCGAGCGACCCCAACAGATAGTCTTCGAGATGTTCCTCAATATTGTTGCGGTCCATCGTCTTCTTCCTTACCAATCGCGCTTCGTTGTTAGCGCCAACGGCTGTTGCCAGCCGGGTTGCGGGTCTCTTGCAATCGCCCGCTTTGAGCTTTCTATCATATCAAGCGAAAATCGCCGTGGTGAACTTGGGCATAATCCGCTGAGCGGCCTTTACCAGTTTCTGGCGCGCCCGGAACAGCTTCACCTTGATGGTGTTTTCGTTCATCCCGGTCACAGCCGCCAGTTCCTCCACCGACAGCCCTTCCACTTCCTTCAACAACAGCAGTTTGCGGTCCTCTTCCGACACTTTTGCGAGCAGCTTCATCACCAGATCGCGCCGCGCCAGAGTTTCGTCCATCAGCGGCTGGCCATCGGCCGAACGGTCGGATCGCTCCAACCGCTGGGATTCCTCTTCGCTGAAGTCGCTCTCATAGACCAGCTTGCGGACCTTCTTTTTCCGCAAGTAGTCGTAACACTCGTTAACGGTAATCTTGTAGATCCAGGTCAGCAGGCTCGACCGGAAGTCAAAGCCGCGAATGGAAAAATAGATCTTGGCGAACACCTGCTGGGCGATGTCCTCGGCGTCGTTCCGGTTGCGGAGGATACCGTAAATGATTGAAAACACTTTGGCCTGATAGCGGTCCATGATCTCCCGGAACGCCATCTCGTCACCACCCTGCATGCGGCGGACGAGAGCGGCTTCGTCGGAAGTGTTGTGATCCACGCGTTTGGCCTTGACCTTACCGCTAACCGCTGGGAACGAAAGCGTATTGGACGAGCAAGTTGTATTCGCCATGGCGTTCTAAGGGACGCCACCCAGACGGATTCGGTTTCAATTAGTATCGTCTACCGGGGGGATAGACAGCAATCGGCGCAATTCGGGCCTAGGAATACCGGCCGTCTCGGTCTATGATGTTGTCAAGGACTATGAGATCACCCGTTTGGAGAGCTACCCACATTGGTCTGGTGCTGACCTTGGCGACGGCGCCCTTCGCGGCCGGTCAACAGGCGCCGAAGAAGCGGATCGCCGTTCTTGACTTCGACTACGCCACGGTGCAATCCGGTACGGCCGCGTTGTTCGGCCAGAACGTGGATGTCGGCAAAGGAATCGCGGACCTTCTTGTAGAACGATTCGTCAAGGACGGAGTCTATTCCGTGATTGAACGCAAGGCGCTCGACAAGATTCTGTCCGAACAGAACTTTTCGAATAGCGATCGCGCCGATTCAACCAGCGCGGCCAAGATCGGCAAGATCCTCGGGGTGAGCGCCATTCTGGTTGGTTCGATCACGCAGTTCGGGCGCGACGACAAGTCGACCAACCTTGGCGGGTTGGGCGGCGTCGGCGGGCGATTCGGGCTGGGCGGCGTCGGCAAGAAAGAGTCGAAGGCATCGGTGGCCATCACGGCGCGGCTGGTCAACGTAGACACCGGCGAGATCGTCGCCGTCTCCACCGGGAAGGGCGAATCCAAGCGCTCAGGAGCGTCTTTGCTGGGCGCGGGCGGCGGCGGCGGCAAGATCGGGGCAGGCACCTACGACATGTCGAGCTCGAATTTCGGCGCCACGATTCTAGGTGAAGCGACGATGACGGCGGTCAGCCAGGTGGCGGAGGAAATCGAGCAGCAATCGGGAAAACTGGCCGTCGTGACGGTGCAGGTCGACGGCTTGGTCGCCGACGTGAGCGGGAATACGCTCATCCTCAACGTGGGCACGAAAGGCGGGGTGACCGTGGGCGCCAAACTGGCCATCAAGCGGGTTTCCCGCACGGTGAAGGACCCGGCCACCGGTAAGGTGATTCGGGAAATTTCGGAAACCGTCGGCGAAGCCACCGTCACCGAGGCCGATGAGGCTTCGGCGGTGGCCACCTTCAGCGGCGCCGGCACGCCGAAGGTCGGCGACAAGATCGCAGCCCAGTAGAGAGAATCATCCAATGCCTTTCCAGCCGGGCGAGACCGTCGGCGATTACGAGGTTCTATCGATCCTTGGAGGCGGAGGCATGGGCACCGTCTACAAGGTCCGGAATACGATCTCCGGCCGGGTGGAGGCGATGAAGGTCGTCCTCGACAACCTCCAGAGCGATCCGGAAATCATCGACCGTTTTCTCCGGGAAATCCGCGTGCTCGCCACACTCGAGCACCCGAATATCGCCGCTCTCCGAACGGCGCAGCGGGCCGGTACCCAGATCCTGATGGTGATGGAACTGGTGGAGGGCTGGACCCTCCACGACATGATCGACACCCAAAAGATCCCGCTCGCCCACTCGGTGCGCTGGGTTCACGATTCCCTCGATGGATTGCAGGCCGCCCACGAACGCGGGATCGTCCACCGCGACATCAAGCCCGCGAACATGATGGTCAACGCGCAGGGCGTCGTAAAACTGATGGACTTCGGAATCGCGCGGCTGGCCACCGACGCGCAGTTGACGAAACCGGGCTTCACGATGGGCTCGCTCTTCTACATGTCGCCGGAGCAGATCAACGCGATCGAAATCGACCATCGGTCCGACATCTATTCGATGGGCGTCACTTTGTATCAACTCGTCACTGGCCGCA
>JBGSME010000739.1:0-2170 GCA_041740335.1 Bryobacteraceae bacterium
CAGCGGAAGAGGCGCTGGAAGGCGCGCGGCACATCATCGCCGAGTGGATCAGCGAGAATGCGGACTTCCGCAAAGCCCTCCGCCAGATGATGCTCGACGAAGGCATTGTCGCGAGCCGCAAAGCGCTCGACGCCAAGGACCCGGACGAGAAGTTCAAACTGTATTACGAATATCGCGAGCCGGCCAAGGCGATTCCGTCCCATCGCATGCTGGCGATACGGCGCGGCGAAGCTTCGAGCGTGCTTTATTTCTCGATCGAACTGGATCCGGAAAGGCCCGTGCAGCATCTACGGCTCGCAATTCATCGCGAGAATGGCGATTGGACGCCGCAGCTCATGCTGGCCATCGACGATTCCTGGAAGCGGCTGCTGAATACATCGATCCAAACCGAAGTCCGCATGGAGCTGAAGCAGCGGTCCGACGCCGAGGCCATCAAGGTGTTCCGCGAGAATCTGGAGAATCTGATGCTGGCTCCACCCGCGGGCCAACTGAACGTTCTGGCGGTGGACCCGGGGCTGCGCACCGGATGCAAGCTCGCGGTGATCGATGAAACCGGGAAGTTCCTCGAACATTCCGTGATCTACCCGCACGAGCCGAAGCGGGACACGGCCGGCTCTGCGCGGACGATCCAGGATCTGATCGAACGCCATCGCGTGAAGGCGATCGCCATCGGTAACGGCACTGCTTCGCGCGAGACCGATTCGTTCATTCGCCAGATGCTGCGCGAAGCGAATCTCGCGGACGTTTTCCCGGTAGTGGTGAGCGAGTCCGGCGCGTCGGTTTATTCGGCGTCCGACATTGCGCGCAAGGAATTCCCTGACCTTGACCTTACCGTTCGCGGCGCCATCTCGATCGGGCGGCGTTTGCAGGATCCGCTGGCGGAACTGGTGAAGATCGATCCGAAAGCGATCGGCGTGGGGCAGTATCAGCATGACGTCGATCAGCGCCAACTGCACCAGTCACTCGAAGCGACCGTTGAGAGCTGCGTGAACCGCGTCGGCGTCGATCTCAACACGGCGTCGTGGGCGCTGCTGCGGTATGTAGCCGGTGTTACGGAACGGACGGCGCTTAAGATCGTCGAGTTCCGGAACGAGAACGGGCGATTCCGGTCACGCATGCAATTGATGGCGGTGCCGGGCGTGGGACCGAAAACCTTTGAGCAGGCGGCGGGCTTTCTTCGGATCCGCGGCGGCGACAATCCGCTCGACATGACGGCGGTGCATCCGGAATCCTACGCCGCGGTGGAGAGCGCCGCCTCCAGTCTCGGTGTCTCGGCCGAGGAACTGATCAAGCAGCCGGAACTGGTGGAGAAAGTGGCGGCGCGAGGGGCCGAGACAGTGTCGGTGGGTGTGTTCACTTGGCGCGACATCGTGGAGGAGCTTCGCAAGCCGGGCCGCGATCCACGCAGCCAGTTTGTGGCGCCGAATTTCCGCGAGGACATGAAGGAGATCTCGGATCTGCAGCCCGGCATGTCGCTCGAAGGCGTGGTGACCAACGTTACCCGTTTTGGCGCGTTCGTCGATGTCGGAGTTCACCAGGATGGCCTGGTGCACATCAGCGAGCTCTCGAATCGCTACGTCGCCGATGCGTCGGAAGTGGTGAAGGTGGGCCAGATTGTAAAGGTGCAGGTGCTTTCCGCTGACGCAAAGACCAAGCGCATCGCGCTTTCGATGAAAGCGCTGATGGGGCCCCCGGCGCAGCAGCCTGGTCCCCGGGGCGGGAACAAGCCGCGCCAGGATCCACGGCCCGTGCCAACGATGCAGGACAAGATGGCGCAGCTTTCCAACCGTTGGCGCAACCGGTAGGCGCTATCGCGAAGTGATCCGGTAGCGAACCACGACGTCGTTGATGAACTCCATCTCGACGGTCTCGCTCTCCGTAAGAAAGCGCTCTTCGTGGACGCTGATGCGCCCTTCCTGCGTGTCGCGTACTGCTTCCGGTGTCCCCAGCAGTGTGCGGATCTGATCGCGAGTCATGCCGCGGCGAACGGTGGTTACCGTAGCGACGGCCGTGGCCGCCGGTGCGCCTCGGGGCGGCGCCGCGGCTACTGTGCCGCCACCGCCGAAGTCTAAATGCTCAGCGAGCATCGCCATCAGTTGGGGCGGCGTAGGAACCGCTTCCTTCAGCCGATCCGGAGCGAACCATATGTTGAAGCGCGATCCGGCTTGCA
>JBGSME010000740.1:0-2258 GCA_041740335.1 Bryobacteraceae bacterium
CGAGGAACTCGATGAGTACGGAGGCTACACCGGCAACAACCGCCGTATCATCACCGTGGCCATCGCGGAAGACCTTGCCGACCCCAATGCCATCGCCATCATCGGGTTCCGGCAGTTCCTGATCCTACCCCTTTCCAACAACACCAACATCAGCCCAACCGACGGAAATGGACGATTCAGCGCCCTCTATATCGGAAGCCCGGCCCCGGTGAAACAAGGCCGTGTCTCCGGATGTACCATCGAATCCGGCCCGGGCAAGATCGTGCTCCACCAATGAGAACCGAACTCCATCGCCGGAATCGCCCCCGCCGCGCATCCTCGCTGGTCGAAACCGCGCTTTGGGTTCCCATCCTGGTTTCTCTGCTTGTTGGCATGGTGGAACTCGCGCGGGTTTCCTACACCTACTTCACGCTCCACAAGATGCTCAACACCGTAGCCAGCTACTTGAGCACCCAACAGGGAATCAACTTCTGCGACGACACCGACAGCACCATCGAAGCGGCCAAGAATCTCGCCTTGTTTGGCGGTATCGATGCCGATGCCAGCCAGCCCATCATCCAGGGCCTCCAAGCGGACCAGATCGTCGTTCGCGTGGAACGTTTTGACCCGGAATCAAACCAGCTCGCCGAGTGCGAATGCTCCGAAATCGGCTGCGACATCAGCGCCGGCGGCCTCGCTCCCAACTATATCGTCGTCTCCATTCCGGACGGCTTCCCGATCCGCCTCGCCCTCCCAGGCATCAATAGCGACCCAATCCCATTGCGGCCCAGAATCCGCGTTCCCTACGGAGGTGGCTGAGCGCATGCCGTCATTCAATCTGCGCCGCCGCGCCCGTAGCCGCCGCGCCCAATCCACGGTCGAGTTCGCCATCACTTGGGTTACGCTGTTTTTTCCCCTCACGATGATGCTGATTTTCACTGCCCAGTTGCTCTGGGTTTGGCACTCGGTAGTGGAGTTTACCCGCGAAGGCGCGCGCTACGCCGCCACGCACTGCTACCAGGGCGGTGGCGCGAACATCGTCAACTATATGCAGCAGAATGCTCCGCTGATGATCGATCGCGGCGAGTTCACCGGAGGCCAAGCCGAAATCGTGGTCTCTTACTTTTCCCGCGATCCCGAATCCGGCGCCCTGGGTGAATTCGCCTGCGACGGCGGCGATTGCACCCGGGACTGCGTCCCCGATGTGGTGCGAGTCGGCATCAACAACTATCAGTTTCGCCAATTCGTAAGCTACCTCGGACTTCCGCCCGTATCGCTCCCAGATTTTTCCGCCACCGTCGCCGTTCAAAGCGCCGGATGCAGTCCCGATTCCGAGGAATGCATTCCCTAGGATCCCGATAACCAAGCCATGTCTCTTTCTATCCTCGCCGCCTCCTCCGACGACCACTTCCGGGAAATGGTTCGCGACAACCTCCTGAACATTCCAAACTCCAAGCTCGTCGCCGAATACCCCGACGTCAATCAAAACCTCTATATTCGAGTGCTTCAGGATCTCGACCGCCATCCCGACGCCGCCCTCGTTCTCGATCTGGCCAGCAATCCCGAGGAGGGCATCAAGATCCTCGAGCGCGTCAAACAGGCCGCCCCGCATCTGTACGTGCTGGCTTCCAACTTCCATGCCGATGGCGAAGCCATCCTCGCCGCCGTTCGCGCCGGCGCATCGGACTTCCTGGTACAGCCGCTTCGCCGGCTCGACTTTAAGGACGCCATCGGCCGCTTCGAAAAGGCGCCCCGCCAGACCGCTGCCCCACAGTCCCGCCTCGGCAAGGTCTACACCTTCCTCGGAGTGAAAGGCGGTGTCGGCACCACGGCAATGGCCGTCAATTTCGCCTCCGTCCTCGCCCAACGCAAGCAGAACGTCGTTCTTCTGGATCTCGATTGGGCCGCCAACGACGCCGCCATGCAGCTCGGTGCGCAACCGCAGTACACCCTCGCCGAGGTCGGCGAGAACCTCGCACGCATGGATCAGCAACTGTTCGAGGGTTTCGTCACTCGCGATCCGCTCGGATTCTTTCTCGTCGGACCGCCCGATTCGCTGGAGCATCAGAGCTACTTCACCGAACCGATGCTTCGCGACTTTATCAACTTTCTCGTCGAAAAGTATGACGCCGTCATCATCGACGGCGGCCGCAACGTCGCCGGCGAGCTCACCATGGGCGCGATGCACTCCTCCACCGCCGTCTTCCTGGGGCTCAATCAGGAGGTCGGATCCATCCGCGACGCACAGCGCTTTCTCGCCTATCTGATGCGCATGGGCT
>JBGSME010000741.1:0-10286 GCA_041740335.1 Bryobacteraceae bacterium
TCGTGCTGCGCGGGGCGACGATGCTCCGCGACGGCGACCTGATCCGCGTTTCCGACGAACGCCAGCCCCAGATGGCCGAGTCAGGCGGATCCGAGCCGCAGCCGGCCGCCAGCGCCGCAAAGGGAAAAAAAAAGAACAGCCGTGACCCGGTAGTGCCTGAAGGCACCGCCACCGGGCAGTAAGTAACACGCGAGGAGTCCAACGTGAGCCTTCCTGAATTTTCCATCCAACGGCCCGTCACCATCCTGATGGCGACGATGATCCTGGTTTTGCTTGGCGGCATCGCCTTCGTTCGCCTACCGGTTGACCTGATGCCGGAGATGGTATACCCGACCCTGAGTGTGCGCGCCGAGTATCCAGGCGTGGCGCCTGAGGAGATGGAGAATCTGGTGGCACGTCCGCTCGAGGAAGCGTTCAGTTCCGCGCCGGGCGTCGAAGAGATCACGTCCACTTCCACTGAAGGCTCTTCGAGCATACGCGTATCGTTCACCTACGGAACCAATCTCGACGAAGCCGCCAACGAACTGCGGATTCGTCTGGACCGCCGGCGGAGCAGCCTTCCGGAGGATATGGAACCGCCGATCATGTACAAGTACGACATGTCGCAGTACCCGATCATGTTCCTCACTGTGGCCGCCGACGACATGGACCCGCGCGAGCTTCGCCACTTCGTCGAGAAGCAGATTCAGTACCGGCTGGAGCGCGTGAACGGCGTGGCTCAATTCACCGTACGAGGCGGCTTGCGGCGCGAAATTCACGTTGATCTCGATCTCGAGAAGCTGCGCGCGCTGAACCTTTCGGTGGGCGACGTGGTGCGTGTGGTTCGTGAAGAGAACCTGAATCGCCCGGTTGGCCCCGTCCAGGAAGGGCGCTTCGAAGTTCTGCTCCGCACGCAGGGTGAATTTCAGAACATGGATCAGATTCGCAATCTCGTGGTGGCCACTCGCGGCGCGGTGCCAGTCTATATGCGAGACATCGCGCAGATCGACGATTCGCATGAAGAAGTCCGGCAGATGGTGTCGGTGGATGGCAAGCCCGCCGTGCGGCTATTCGTCTACAAGCAATCCGGCGCGAACACGGTGGAAGTGGCCGAAGCGGTATGGGAAGAGGTTGCGCGCATCCACAAGGACTACACCAACGTCCACATCTCGACCACGGGCGACACCTCCGAATACATCAAAGCGGCGATCAACAATGTGAAGGACTCCGCGCTGCAGGGCGGCGCGCTCGCCGTGCTGGTGCTGTTGTTGTTCCTGCGCAGTTTTGCGAGCACGGTGGTGATCGGCGTGGCGATTCCGATCTCGGTGATCGCTACGTTCGCCGTGATGCACGTTGCCGGATTCACGCTAAACACGGTGTCGTTCGGCGGTCTGGCGCTTGGCGTCGGCATGCTGGTGGACAACGCCATCGTGGTGCTCGAGAACATCTTCCGGCATCGTGAGCGCGGTTTGCCGATTCTGCAGGCGGCCATCACTGGCAGCAAGGAAGTGGCGCTTGCCGTCACCGCGTCGACGATGACGACCATCGCCGTCTTTGTGCCGGTGCTGTTCATGCGTGGCAGCTCGGCGGTGACCTTCCAGCAGTTGGCCTACGTGGTCACGTTCTCGCTGTTCTGTTCGCTGGCCGTGGCGCTCACCGTCGTTCCGCTGATGTGCTCGCGGTTTCTTGGCGCCGATCCCAACCGCGAGCGCTCCGGCTTCTTCGGCGCTCTGTACCGTTGGGCTGGGCATGCGCAGGATGGCTTGGCGGCCAGCTACGGGTCAGTGATCGGATGGGCGCTCGACCATCGCATCACGGTGCTGGCATCGGCGGCTCTTCTGATGTTCGGCACCTATCAGCTCACGCCGATTATCGGGGTGGAATTGACGCCGGAGGCCGACGAAGGCGAGGTGCGCGCCAACGTGGAACTGGAGCCCGGAACGCGCGTGGAGGTGACCGACGCGCACCTGCAACGCATGGTGCAGATCGTGCGGGAGAACGTTCCGGAAACCGAGACGATCATGGTGGAAACCGGCGGCGGCAGTTTCTCGCGCGCCAGTTCCACTCACTCCGGCGAACTGCGTATTCGGCTCAAGCCGCAGAGCGAGCGCAAACGGAAGGCGTCGCAGGTTGCCGCGGCGCTGCGTCCGCTGTTGGCGAAGGAAGCGGGAGCGGTGGTGCGCACGCGAGTTTCCGGCGGAAGTTTCAGCCGCGGTTCGCGAAGCGGATCGAGCGAAGGCGGCGACCGGCTTTCGGTTGAGGTCCGCGGGCACGAACTCGAAGTATTGCAGGATCTGGCCGAGCGCGTGCGCGAAGCGATGGCGTCGGTGCCGGGCGTTCCCGAAGTGCAGGTTTCGCGCCAGCCGGGGATGCCGGAGATGCTGGTGAGCGTAGACCGGCTGAAGGCGTCCACGATGGGGCTGAACGTCAGTGACATTGCAGAGGCGCTGGAAACGTCGATCGGCGGTCGCCGCACGTCGATGTTCCGGCAGCAGGGCGACGAGTTCAACATCCTGGTGCGCCTTCGGGAACGCGACCGGCTCAAGCTGACCCAGGTGGGCCAGGTTCCACTCGTGACCGTGGGCGGAAGAACGATTCCGGCGGAGAGTGTGATCAGGATGAGGCGGCAGGAAGGCCCGGTTTCGATTGACCGCGCCGATCAGGAGCGCATCATCGTTGTGAGCGGAACGCTGGGCGATCGGGACCTGGGCAGTGTGATGGCTGACCTCGAGGAGCGGCTGAAGCAGGTGCCGCGCCCGCTCGGCTATGAATTCAAGTTTGGCGGCGAGTATGAAGAGCAGCAGGAGAATTTCCGTGAGCTCACCTTCGCCGCGATCCTGGCGTTGGTGCTGGTTTATATGGTGATGGCGTCGCAATTCGAGTCGTTGCGCGATCCGTTCATCATTCTGTTCTCGGTGCCGCTTGCCGCAATCGGCGTCGTCGGCATCCTGGTGCTTACTGGAACCACGTTCAACATGCAAGGCTTTCTCGGCTTGATTGTGCTTGTGGGGATCGTGGTGAACAATGCGATTATTCTGATCGACTACGCCAACCAGCTCAAACGGGACGGCGAATTCACGACGTTACGGGAAGTGATCGTAACGGCCGGCAGCCGCCGGTTGCGGCCGATTCTGATGACCACTACCACCACAGTGCTCGGCCTTGGACCGATGGCGCTCGGCATCGGCGAGGGCGCGGAGTTACAAGCTCCGCTGGCGCGGGTAGTGATCGGCGGGCTGCTGACTTCGACGCTGATTACGCTGGTTGTGATCCCGGTGGTTTATAGTTACTTTGAGGGATTGGGCGCGGTGAAGGAATCGCACCACGAGTTACCGAGTTACCAGCCGGCGTCGGGGGACTAACTCGGACAGGTGCTCGTGGATTGCAAACCGCGACCAGGATTCCCTTGTGGCAGGGCAAGCGCAGGGCTCGCGAGGGCTTTGATGGCGCAAGAAATCGTGTCGGCACTGGTCTCGCCGTGGCCGAGCCTCCGTTGCGAAAGTTGCTGCACAGGCCGAAAACGCGGCCGCGATCGGTGTCGGATGGCAGACCGGCAATTCGACTTCGATCTCGCGAATTACCGGCGTGGGAGAGCGCTCCGCCTTAAGTAAGTACCTCCCGTAGATTTGGATCGCCTCCGCCGCACGCGTCATTAACTCGTCGGCGGAGCCGCCAGTCACCGGGATCGACGGAAAGTCAGGTACGTAGCCGCTGTATCCGGCCGGGCCACTCTCCATCACCAGTGAATGCTTTCGCGTCGTACCTTGTGTCGGCGCCGTACCAGGAATCGCGCTTGGGCACGCCGGGCACCGGCACAGCACCCAGATCGGCTACGGTGTGGGCCCTACCACACCCGGCACGCGTTCTCGCGGACCATCGCCTGGCCCGCCTTGCAGGAGAACGCGTTGCGGAATTCGGTGAGATTCGAGAACACTCCGTTCACGCGGAACTCTCCCGGCGCGTGAGGATCGGTTTCGGCGCGCAGGCGCGCTGCGTCGTCAGTCGTGTTGGTGCACCAGCCTTGCGCCCAACCGAGGAAGAGGCGCTGTTCGGGAGTGAACCCGTCGACCTTCTCGCGGGGCTTTCCCTCGAGACTGTTCATCAGCGCCATGAACGCAATGCGGACGCCGCCGGCGTCGGCGATATTCTCGCCGAGTGTAAGTTTGCCGTTGAGGTGAGTGCCACCGGCCACGGTGTAGGAAGAGTATTGATCGATGAAGCACTGGGCGCGCTTTTCGAACTCGCTGGCGTCTTCCGGCGTCCACCATTCGCGAAGGTTCCCATCGAGGGCGAACTTACGGCCCTGATCATCGAAGCCGTGCGATATCTCGTGCCCGATCACGCCGCCGATGCCGCCGAAGTTAATGGCGTCGTCCATGGTAGGGTCAAACAGCGGGGCTTGCAGGATCCCGGCCGGGAAGTTGATGTTGTTCTCGAGCGGACTGTAGTAGGCGTTGACGGTGGGCGGCGACATGTGCCATTCAGCGGGGTCCACTTTGCCGCCGATACGGGTGATGTGCTGGCGTTCGCGAAACTCCACCGCGCGGAAGAAATTGCCGAGGACATCGCCGCGTTCGATGGTAAGCGCGGTATAGTCGCGCCAGTGGTCCGGATAGCCGATCTTGTTGGCGATTGCGTGCAGCTTCTCGATAGCCTTGGCCTTGGTTGGCGGTGTCATCCATTCGATCTGTTTGAGATCGGTTTCAAACGCCTTTTCGACCGCGGCGACAAGCTTGAGCATGCGTTGTTTGCTGTCGGGCGGGAAATACTTTTCGACGTACCGGCGGCCGAGCGCTTCGGGCAGTTCGCGATCGGCCATTTGGGCGCAACGGCGGGCGCGAGGCTGGATCTCGCGAGTGCCGCGGAGGGTGCGCTCGTGAAAGTCGAACTGGGCTTCGACGAAGGAACGAGAAAGGCGGGGCGCGGCGCTGTCGGCGAGGCGCAGAGTCAGATACGACTTCCATTGATCGAGCGGCGCTTCGCGGACGAGGCGATCCACCTCACGTAGAAAGTCCGGCTGCGGGGCGCTCAGGATATCGATGGCGGGTGCGCCGCGGGCCTTCAAATAGGCGCTCCAATCGATGGACGGCGACAGGGCGCGCAGCTCGGCGATCGTGGTGCGGCGGTAGCGATTCTTGGGATCGCGCAGCGCAACGCGCTCGAGGGAAGCCTTGGCGAGAGCCGTTTCGAGAGCGATGGCGTCGCGGGCTCGCGAAGCCGCGCGCGCTTCCGGATCACCCAGGAGAACAAACAGGCGGGTTACGTAGTTAAGATACTTGGCGCGGATCTCGTCGGAACGAGCGCCGGTTTTGAGATAGTAGTCGCGATCGGGAAGCGTGATTCCACCCTGGGAGGCTTCGGCGATGAAGACGGTTGAGTTTTCGTAGTCGGGCGTCGAGTCGAAATCGAAGGCGGTGGAGACGCCGATGGCGTGAAGCCGGGCGAGCACGGCAGGCAATTGTTTGGAGTTCCGTAGCCGTTCGATGGGCCGCAGGTAGGCTGCAAGGGGCTTGGAGCCTTTCGCGTCGACAGCGGGTTCATCCATGCAGGCGGCGTAGTGATTCCCGATTTTCTGATCGAGTGAATCGCGGCCCGGTTTCGGCTGCGCGGCTTCTTCGAGAATCCGGCGCAAGCGCAGTTCGGTCTCTTCCGACAGCGCATTGAAACGGCTCCAGCGGGACTGATCGGCGGGCACGGGGTTTTTGTCGATCCAGACACCGCACGAGAAACGATAGAAGTTCTCGCAGGGATCGGCGGAACGATCGATCCACTGGGCGGAGAAGCCGAGCGGCTGATCGGTGGCCACGGCCTGGGCGCAGAGGGCCGCGGGTACAGCGAGCGCAATCCACAAAGCCTTCATATAGCCGCATGATAGCGCGCCGGGCGAGGGATTCAGAGCGCCGGATCCAAATAGACGATCTCGGCCGCGGGGGCATCCGGCAGGGGCACGGGAATGCCTGCTTCCATGATCTCGGCTCCGGTGGCGGAATAGGCGCCGTCGTGATCCTGGTACCGGACGCGATAGAATCGGCTGGGCGTCAAGCCGCGGGGGCGGACCAGCGCGTTGTCTTCCGGGGACTCCTCGCGGAACACGAAGATCACCGAGCGATCCTGGGCTTGATTGTGGGCTTGCAGAAAGTCGTTGAAAGTGCCATCGGGCGGCGGCGTGAGGTGATAGATTTTAGCGTCGCGAATGAGGGTTCGGGTGGACTTGTAGATGTCGAGTTCCTTCTTCATGAAGGCCAGCATCTGGTCGCTCCAGTTGGTGATCGCCTGCATCAGGATCAGCGGCCCGCCGAAGAAGTGGCTGCGGGTGATGTGGCTGGTCCAGGGATCGGATTCCATGTAGCGGTCGGTGTACCACGGCGGAAACGGATAGGTTGAGCCGTAGATGGAGCGGCGGGTGGTGAGGTGATCGTCGTTATCGTTGACGATGGAGGTGACGTAGTGCTGCACCATGTGGAAGGTCTGCATGTTGCCGCCGTCTTCGCAGTTTTCCCAGAGGACATCAGGCTCCTGTTGTTGAACGGCGTCGATGACGGCGTTCAGGCCTTCGATCGAATTTGCGTAGTTACTGTCGCCGGGAGCGTGGGTGTGGTTGGTGGCAAAACATCCTTTCACCATGTTTTCGCCGTCCTGGAGCAGCCAGTCGACTCCGTTTTCGCGGATGACGCGGAGGATCTCAGCGATCACCCATTCGCGCGCCGGGCGGTGCGAAAGGCAGATTCCGCGCGCGCCGAAGTATCCGCGCTGTTGATTCGGACTGGGGACCACTTTCCAATCCGGGTGGAGGCGGAAGACCTCGGAGTCATCCATTGCCTCGCCGAAGGGGAGGTGCAGGCCGAACTTCATTCCCTGCGACCGGACGAAATCGGAGAGCGGCTTCAGGCCGTTGGGGAACTTCAGCGGGTCCGGATGCCAGTCGCCGGTGACGCGGGCCCAACCGAAGTCGACGGTAAAGACTTCGACGCCGAGATCGGTGGCGCGGCGGGCGGCTTCGCGGAGCACTTCGTCATTGATGTCCCACTGAAATCCCCAGGAATCGAACATCAGGTAGGGGAAGCGATCATGGTCGGGAATTGGCTTGGCGAGAACGGCTTCGACGAAACGTTGGGTCCGGTAGCCGGCCTCGTCCCAGTCGCCTTTGAAGAGGCCGAGGAAGGCCCCGGGCAGCAGGAACTCTTCGCCTGGGCGCACTTCGTGATCGATCTGCATGATGAGCGCGTCCACCACGAGGATGCCTTCGCGGAGTTCGGCGTGGGCTCGGGCGCGCCCGTCGAATTCCCAGCCGAAGACGATGCCATTGTCGTTGGCGTCGCGAATTGCGCCCCAGGTGGAGTGGTTGCCGTAGGCGCCGGTGAAGGCTTCAACGGGGCCGGGGTCCAAGGCGAGGTCAAACTCATGCGGTTCGAAATTGGCGCGAGAGCCGGCCCAGGCCCATTGGCCGACCAGGAAGGCGCGCAGGGGTGAGCCGGTGGCGTCGAACTTCCAGGGGAGCATGTCGGCCGCGGTAACGCGCAGGGAGCCGCCGCTGGTGTTTTCGAGGAAGGTCCGGTAGCGAAGGAAGGGCTGGCCGGGATAGGCTTCGGCCTCGAAGCGGATGCGGACGGGGAGCTGGCGGGGTTTCAGCCGGATGGTAAGGCGAAGTCCATCACGCGCGGTGGGTGCGGTGCCCCAATCTTCAAGGTCATAGAGCGCATTCTGGTCGAGCGCGACTCCGCCGGCGGTAAGCGAAATGGGGCTGCTCAGTTCAGTGGCGGGCGCGAACCATGTGCGGGATCCGGCAGTGGACAGGAAGCGGAACCAACCTTCGGATTCGAGGCGCAACGCTGTTTCAAAGGTGTTGTTACCGATGGTCCAGAGGCGGGCTTGTTCGTCGTAGCGGACGTAGGGCGGGTCATTATTGGGAAGAGCGCCGGATCGCAGCGGGAGTTGAGACAGGACGACGAGAGCGAAGGCGAGCTTCATCATTTTGATAGGGCACGTGGGGTTCCGTTGGCATCAGTACCAGTACGGTTGATCTGTGCGGTATGCTTTACCCAGAAGGAGGTAATTTCCAATGAAATTACGAGCCGCCCATATCGCGGTGCCCGCGCTGATCGCTCTGGGGCTGCCATCAATGGCGATGGCGCAGACTTGCGCCGGAAACGAGGACTTCTCGGGGCCTTATGTCTTCGTGGCCACACGAGTAATTCCGGATCCGATGACGCCGATGCCGGTGGAGGGCGCGCCGCGGCCCAACTACAGCAATACGCCGATGGGTCTATTGGCCCAGGGAGCACAGTCAGGCGCGGCATTCGCGTCTACAGGAAGGGTAACCGCCGACGGGCTGGGTAGCCTGATGGCGGACGCGGTGGACGGGAGACGATCGACTGCACTGGTGGGCAGATACAAGGTGAATGGGGATTGTACGCTGACGGTGACGTTGATCGACGGATTCCGTTCCGGACTGGATCTACTGGGAGATCCGTTGCCGGGAGCGCAGGTGCCCTTTCAAGGTGTTCTGCGGAATCGGGGCACGGAGTTGGTGTTTGTGCAGACGGGGGCCGTGAAGGGCACGGTAGTGCAGCTATTCCGGCCGCAGCTTTCCGCCGACTGCACGCAGACCACGCTGAGCGGTTCGCGAGGGCTGCTAGCGACGGGAGTCCAACTGGGCACGGAAGACGTGCCGGTGATGCAGCCGCTTACGTTGATGGGCCGGCTGAAAGCGGAAAACGGAGAATTCAAGCTGGATCTGGCCGGCATGCAGTCACCGTTGCAGGACAGGCAGTTCACCGGGACGTATCAGGTGCAGCCGGACTGCACGGGAACGGGAGAACTGCAGTTCGGGGAAGAGAAGATGAAGATTGCGTTTGTGCTGGTGCTGCGAAGCGGGTCGCCGAGCGACGCGTTGCGGCAGGGCGAGATGCATTTCGCGGTGCAGGACGCGAAACGGATCGGCACGGGCATCGTTCGATAAGCACTATAATCCAGGTATGGTGCGCCGGACGTTTCTGGCCGCTTCAACAGCAGCCGCCATGCCTCCCACGAACATACCCGTCAAGTTCGGGATCGATCTGTTTTCGATTCGGTCGTCGGGCTGGACACCGTTCCAGTATTTGGATTATTGCGCGAAGTGGAAGGCCAAGGTGGTCCACTTTTCCGAGATCCGGTTTATCGGCAGCCTGGAAGCGGAGCACTTGAAAAAGGTGCGTGCCCATGCCGCAAAGCTGGGCATCGAACTGGAAATCGGGATGCGTTCGATCTGCCCGACGTCGAAAGCGTTCGATCCGAAGCAGGGCACGGCCGAGGAACAATTGACGCGAATGATCGAATCGGCGCGCGTGGCCGGCTCCCATCTGGTGCGGGCGTTTCTGGGAACGATGGCGGACCGGACGGGCGAATTGCCGATCGAGGGGCATATCGAGAACGCGGCCAAGGTGCTGCGCAACGTACGGTCCCGGGCGATGGACGCGGGCGTGAAGATCGCGATTGAAAATCACGCCGGCGATATGCAGGGGCGTGAGTTAAAAACGTTGATCGAGGCGGCGGGCAAAGATTTCGTGGGTGCATGCATCGATTCCGGAAATCCGTTGTGGACGATTGAGGATCCGCACGTGACGCTCGAAATCCTGCATCCCTACGTACTGACCAGCCACATCCGGGACTCGGTGGTCTGGCGGACGCCGGAAGGCGCGGCGATGCGTTGGGTGCGCATGGGCGAGGGCAACGTGGATATCGACGGCTACGTCCGCAAGTATCAGGAGTTGTGCCCGGGCAAAGCGTTGTCGCTCGAGATCATCGTGACGCCGCCGCGCGCGTTTCCTTATCTCGATCCGAAGTTCTGGGAAGGGTATCGGAACGTACCGGCGTGGCAGTTTGCGCGATTTGTGGCGATTGCGGAGCGGGGCAAGCCGTCGCCGGCGCCTTCGAAGCCTGATGATCCGGCGGCGCGGGAACGCGAGGATTTGGAGGCGAGCATCCGCTACACGCACAGGTTGTTGGGGCTATGAAAGCGGTCCTGCTTTGCCTGGTGATTAGCGCCGCGGGATGGGCGGATCTGGTGAGCGAGGTACGGGCGGACATCGGCCGTGGGGATTTCGGGTCCGGGGAGAAGCGCATTGAAGCTTATCGAAGGGCCAACGGGGGCCGCCCGGAGACGATCCTGGCGCTTTCCTGGCTTGGGCGCGGCGCACAGGCGGCGAAGAACTGGGAGGCGGCCGAGCGGTACGCAAATCAGACGCGGGAGTGGTGTCTGGAGGCCCTGAAGTTCCGGGCTCTCGATGCGGAGCCGCAAATGCCCTTGGCGCTCGGCGCGTCGATCGAGG
>JBGSME010000742.1:0-2800 GCA_041740335.1 Bryobacteraceae bacterium
GCCGAGGCCGCCGCCCAACGGCTCGGCTTCGACTTCGCCGCGATGCAACGCGCCGCCCAGGACCTCTATCAGAAAATCCACGGTGGTCTCAAAGACGAAGATCTCATCCTTTGGGCCGAACCCGACGCCGGACGCCACCGCCTCCTGCGCCTTCTCTCCGGCCGTCCCGCCCTCCTCGATTGGCTTCGCTTCAAGGCAACCCTGGTCGACGAATTGATCGGCGGCTTCCGAATGACCATGAACGACGCCGGCGCAAAATCCATGGAGCTGATGCCCAACTGCTTCCCTCCCCCCTGGACCCTGCCCTCCGGCATGGACTTCCAGCGCGCCGGCCGCCACGCCACGGCTCTCAGCGTCAAGCTCTACACCATGCACTGGCCCATGATGCTCCGCTTCTATGGCGATGCGATCATGCGCGCCAATCCCGGCCTGTCAGAGAAGTTGCTCACCCGCGCGCTCGTCAGTTGGCTCGATATCGCCGACGACGGTGGCCTCCCCGAACTCCGTGACTATCGCTACCCCGAGCCCAACGAACCCCATACAGTTGGCCTGCGCGCACAAGCACGAAAAATTATCCAGGCTCAGCAGGAAGCCGGTTCCACGCCCGTCCTCACCCTGGCCCACGGCTACGGCCCGCTCGACGATTTCCGCCGCCGCATGGAAGTCGCCTGGCAAGCCTCGCGCCACGGCGTCTGGGTAAATCGCTACGCATACCTGAGTGACGACAAACTCCGCGCGATCGGTGAAGTCTGCCGCCGCTCCTAGGCCCGCTTACGATACCATTTACCTCATGGCGTTCGAGTTCGAAAAAACGATGTTCGAGGTGTACCGCGACACCACCTACGGCATGAAGTATCGCGTCGTGTTCTTCACCGAGTTGCAGGACCACAATAAAGAGTCCGAGATCAATCGCGCGATGGCCGGTGAGCACTTCGTCGACGGCTTCATCAAAGACAGCACAAAGGAAGACGCCAAGGCCGTCATCGACAGCCTTCTCGCACGCATGAACGATGGCGAAGCCGTCGCGCCGGATCAGTTCCTGGGTGCGCTTTCCGCCCACCTTGCCCCATGAGCCAATTCAGTTAAAAGGAAACCACCATGTTCCCCAATCGGTACAGTCGAAGATCTTGGCTGCAGTCGCTCCTCTATGGCCCCGCCGCCCTGTTCAGCCTCGAAGCCTTCAAAGCCAAGCGTTGCGACGCCGCTGCCGCCATCGGCCCCGACGACAAGATCAAAGTAACGAAGATCGAAACCTTCGTTCTCAAGAACACCTGGGTCTTCGTCAAGATCTCCACCGACGCCGGCGTCACCGGTTGGGGTGAGATGCTCAAGGACGACGCCAAGGCCTGCGCCGCCGGAGCCCTCGATGTTGCCGACTATCTCGTTGGACAGGACCCCCGCCGCGTCGCCTTCCACTGGCAGGCGATTCATCGTGGCGCCTTCTACCGCGGTGGTCCCATCAAGACCGCCATCTCCAGCGGCATCGATCAAGCACTTTGGGACATCACCGGCAAATGCTACGGTGTCCCTGTCCATCGCCTCATGGGCGGCCCCACACGGGACCGCGTTCGCGTCTACGGCACCGTCAGCGACAAGACCGGCGTCAACGCCATGAAGGTCGGCCCTCGCGGCTCGCGGACCCCGTTCAAATACGTGGAAGGCCCCAAAATGGTCGACGAAGTCGCCGAGCGCTTTGGCGCCCTCCGCACGAAATATGGCAAAGGCGTCGACATCGGCATTGACTTCCACGGGGCCGTTCAGCCCCCCACCGCCAGCCTCCTCATCAAAGCCCTCGAAGTTCACCAGCCGTTCTTCTACGAGGAAATCGTACAGGCTCTCAACGTCGACGTCATGGCCGAACTCGCAAAAAAAACCCACATCCCCATCGCGACCGGCGAACGCATCTTCACCAAATGGGGCTTCAAGGAAATTCTCGAAAAACGCGCCGCCGTCATCCTCCAGCCCGACATCTGCTACGCCGGCGGCATCACGGAATTGAAGGTGATCGCCGGCATGGCCGAAGCGTATTATTCCCCGCTCGCCCCGCACAATCCGCAAGGCCCTTGCTCGCTCGCCTCCAGCCTACAGGTGGCTGCCTCTATTCCCAACTTCCTCATCCAGGAACGCGGCGATAACGAGTACTCTGACCTGCTCGCCAAACCCCTGCCGCCCGTCACCAACGGCCATCGCGCGCTGCTCACCGATCCCGGCCTCGGCATCACCATCGACGAAAACAAACTGATGGCCCAGGTGGGCGAGCCGCGCCCCTACAAGGCCCGCTTCGACGAAGACGACGGCTCCGTCATTGACTGGTAGCCGCCTTGCGCCGCTCCGCGCTCCGGGGTGTCCGGTTCACCAATCGATTCGCCCGGCCTTTCCGCTTGCGCAATTCGAACGCGTCGTAAACGATGCCTCGCGCTGTTCGTGACTCAAACGCCAGCCGGTCACCGGCGATACGGATCACCTGGAACAACTGCGTGTTCTCGCCGCGCCGCTCCATGAACTCGCTCGTTGCATCCAGATCGTACATCTTCGGTCCCGACACCGATACAACATAGACGGTCCCGTTCTTGCCGCGCACACCCGCTCCCGACATCAGATTCGTTCGCCCATAGGAATGGTCATGCCCGGTGAGCACCAGATCCACGGCGTATTTGTCGAGCAACGGCTGCCAGGCCTCGCGAAGCGCCTTGTTGTCCCGGCCCTTCGCCGTCGAATAAATCGGGTGATGAAACGCAACAACCGTCCAGCGGTTCGGATTCTTCGCCAGTACGCCATCGAGCCACACCGCCTGCTCCGC
>JBGSME010000743.1:0-3841 GCA_041740335.1 Bryobacteraceae bacterium
GTCGGCGAGAACCCACCGCCCCACTGCTCCCATAATTGGGCCAGGAATCGCTGCGGCGAATCGGTCTCCGCCAGCAGACAGGCCACTCCGTGCGGACCGGCGTATACCAGATCCGACACCGAGGCCAACGACGCGGCCAGGCCCGCGAATTGTTCGATCGCCTCGGCCACCTCCGGCAGCCGGAACGCCAGAATCACGAACGGCAATCCGTTCTCCCGCGCGTACAGCGTCTCCCGCGCGATCCTGCCGCAGAACCGGGCCAGATCCTGCGTGCAGCGGTGGCTGTCGTCGTCCTGTTTGCGCGCGATCTTGTCCGCTTCCCGTGACAGTTCTTTCCCCGGAACCCGGCCCAGCCGCTGCATCAGATTCAACAGGGTAAGCCGCAGCAATCGTGCGTCGGTGGAATACCCAAAGCAGAGGTCGATACCCGCCGCCAGCGCTCCCAGCCGCTCGCTCACTTGCCTGGTGCGGTCGCCCATACCCACCATGAGCATGTTGTGCCCCTTCTCGCGCAGCATCCGCGCCAGTTCCAACCCGCTCACCCCAGGCATGTCCATCGCCATCAGGATTGCGTCCGGCTGCCCCATCACAGCCAGTGTCAGAGCGTCGTGTACCCCCGAGGCTTCGATCACCACAAAATTCCGCTCGAGCTGCGCTCGCAGGTTCAACCGCTTCGAGGCGTCCGCTTCCACCAGTAGAATTCGAGGACCGTTACCTTCCACCGATCCCGCGCTAGCCGTTCGTAGCGCTACCGCGGTTTGCGGCTGCCGGGCTGGTTGAATGTGCAGATCCATGGCCCGCCGCGGCCCAGCGTGAGCATGAAGTTGGGTCAGTCCCGGTGTCGGGCTCGGATCGGCCTCCCCACCGAAGTCGTCAATGGTGACGCACTCTTCGCTACCGTCCTCTTCCGGAAGCGCTTCGAGCGGCGTGAAGCCCAGTGGCGTCAACCGGTGCTCCTCCGGCTCCTCGGCTACTTCCTGCAATCCCAGACCTTCGCGAATCTCAAACAGGAACCGATGCATAGTTCGCGCCGGTGAGTAAAGGTCAGCCGTCAACCGTCTCGTTCTACCCGACACCGTCCCGAACGTCAGCACGCCGTGTACGGAATCCGCCGGGATTTCCCTGGTCTCAGCCGCCCCCTCCATCACGTAGACCACGCATGCCCGCAAGCGCCCAAACGACGTGATCACCGATTGGAACCGCGCCCGCCGGTCCTGGCCTACCGCCTCCCCGCCCACCAGTGGATTTACCGGATCGAACACCACTCGTTCCACCTTCCGGTTGCCCAGAAGCCCGTGGAACTCGTCCACCATCCGCGAATGATCCTCCAGCTTGGCAACCGCCGCCGCTACCTGGTCCGGATACTCGAAGATCAGCAATTGCTTCTTCGCCAGGTACTCATTCAGATGGAATCCGAGTTGTCTGGCTTTGTCTAGAATGCGTGGCGGTGACTGATTCGTCACCAAGGCCGCGGTCTCCCCTCCTTGCAGTCCGCGATAGAGGAACCCAAGGCTGAAACTGGTCTTTCCTCCGGATTCGGATCCGCAGACGAGGTATGACCCTGTGTCTCCCAGTCCACCGGCTCGTGCGTCAAGGGGGCTAAATCCCGTCAGTTTCATATCGAAGTCAAACCAAGTGTCCTAAAGGCGCTCCGATTCCTCGGAGCGCAAACCGGCTTTTTGTGCGATGTTTGTGTTATCGGCCCTCTAGAACCAGAACCTTAGGTTCCCGGACACCCCGAGTGAGAATTTAGGTGGATCAACTACTTCCATTGGGCCTATAGCTGTACCCCGAATTGGCCGATAGAACCGCAGTAGTGTACAGCAACGCGTGTGTCTGCTCATTCACAGTGGCGCTGATCGCCCTCTCGGGAGGGTCGTCCCTCCACGCCCAGGATCCGGCAACGGCCGTTGCCTATCGCACGACTTCAGACTGGGGCACGGGCTTCAACGGCCTCATTAGTATTAAGAACGAGACTGCGGCGCCGCTCAGGGAATGGCTGATCGAGTTCGACTTTGCCCGAAAGATCGATACCCTCTGGGATGGGCGCATTGTGGACCGGACAGCCAACCACTACCGGATCCGCTCGGCCGGCTGGAACGATAGCATCGAACCCGGCCAGTCGGTTTCGTTCGGCTTCACCGGATCCCCGGGGAATGTGTCCGAAGGTCCCACCAACGTCCGGGTAACCATGGGAGCTGCTCCGCCCACGCCGGCCCCTCCAACCGCGGATCCCCCGTCCACAGGCGCAACCGCCGTTGTCGCCATTCGCGAAACCGGGCGCTGGTCGGGCGGCTTTTCCGCCACGGCAACGATCACCAATCGAAGCGCCACCCAGGAAATCCGCCGCTGGACGCTGCGATTTGCTCTCGATGCTGCTATCGACAGCGTCTGGGGCGGCGTCTACCGCCGCGACGATTCGATGCACGAGGTGGCCGCCGATGCCACAGTGGAGGCCATACCCGCCGGAGGATCTGTCGTCATTGGCTTCACCGGCTCTGGCAATCTCGAGAATGCCCGCACCGGCGCGTGTTCCTTGAACGGCGGGGAATGCGGAATCACACTGGCGAAGTTCGCCGCCGCGACACCACGTCCCCCCATCGCGGTGACGGGAGACGATGAGGGTAACCCCGTCACGCAATGGCAACTCTCCCCGGGAACAAAAGCCTTTAAACTGTCGAGCCCTGCCGGCGGAGCCGTCTATCGCGCGATATCGAGCAATCCCACCGTCGCACGAGCCCTCATCCAACAGGATCTGCTCACCATCGAAGCGCTCACTCCCGGACGCGCCTTCGTCCGGATCGATGACCTCTCCACCGGCGCTTCCCGTGCCATCGGCGTCCGCGTGGACAACGAGGACGGTACACCCCCCGGCCTACCGCCCTATTTGGCGATCGGGTCGGTGAGCGAAGACACCATCGGCGACCTCGGCTTCTGGCGCTCCATCGAATCCGGCCGCCGCAACAAACGCATCGATATCCGCTACATCTACCTCAACGGCGGGCCTATCAACGGCTGGGACACGTGGGGGAACGGTCCCGGTAGCCGTGCCGCCAACTACATCCGCAACAGCCGCACCCTCGGCATTGTTCCCTACTTCATTTTTTACAACATCCCGGACGGATCGGAAAGCTACGAGCGGGATCTCGAACACGCCCAAAGCATCGAGTATATGACCGCCTACTTCGCCAACCTCCGCCTCTTTCTCGAAATCGTTCGCCGGGAATCCCCCGGCGATACCGTGGGTGTCATTCTCGAGCCCGACTTTCTCGGCTACCTGGCCCAAAACGCTGCCCGCCCGGCCTCGCAGATTCCTGCGGCCACCAGCGGCGCGTACCGGTCCCTATTGCTCGGTGAAGATGATCCCGTGTTCCCCGACAACATCGCCGGGCTTGTTGAGGCCATTAATTATGCCATCTCCAAGTACGCTCCTCAGATTCACTTCGGCTGGCAGATGAATCTTTGGGCCTCGCCGCCGGGCGGCTTCACTACCCTGATCCCCGGCCGCGGCATCATCCGGAAAACCGACGAGGCGGGCATCAATGCCGGCCGCCAAGCCATCGCGCTCGAAGCTGCCGCCATCACCCGCTACTACCTCGATGCCGGTGTCGCCACTCACGGCGCGCGCTTCCTCTCCATCGACAAATACGGGCTCGACGCCGGTGCCGAACCCGCAGCCGGTGAAAATCCCGCGAATTCAATCTGGTTCTGGAATAGCGACCACTGGCACAACTATCTCGCCTTCGTTCGCGCTATGAACGAAACCTCCGGTCTCCCGGTGGTCCTCTGGCAACTGCCGGTTGGGCGTATCAATGGAACCCGCGCGAATAATCCGTATGAC
>JBGSME010000744.1:0-8101 GCA_041740335.1 Bryobacteraceae bacterium
TTCTTCCGCATGACAGCTCTCGCACGGCACATCGGCATGCTTGGCGTGAGGGCTCTTGCCGTCCTTCCCGGGCACAGCCGCGCTATCGGTGGGCGCGGCGCTCACCGTGAGTTTGTTGTCGGTGCGCTCGAAGGATCCGTGATTCTTATCGCCGAGAAAGGAAATCTCGAGCGCCGCAGTCAGCGCGTCCTTGTCCGCTAGCGCCTCCTTTTGCTTCTCGTGTACCGTGACGTGGCAGCCTGCGCTTTGGCAGGTGGCGCCAGCGGATCTGGCGAAGTCAAAACCGGCCCCTTTGTGCTCGGTGTGGCAACCCGCGCAACCCAGTTGGCGCTGCACGTGTCCCTTACTGCCCTGGTAGCCGTCGTGACAGGTTTGGCACTTTTCGTTCGGGGTTCGCGAAAACCCTGTGTGGCACGATGCGCATTCGGTTTCGATCGACGAATGCGCCTCCGACACCGGCCCCGGATGAAAGAGATTCTTGCCGGCCACCCAGGCAAAGGCCGTTCCGGCGGCCACCGTGAGCAAACAGGCGATCAGCAGGTTCGAACGGAACCGGTTCGGCAGGATGTCGGAACTCGGGATGTATAACGGAGCCTTGTCCTGCTGCCAATCGGGCAGGGCGGCGATGGTATCGGAGGGACGGGCCGTTCCCTTGGCGGTTTGCGTGAGCGAGGATGCGTCGGTCCCCTCCACCGCAAACAGGCGCTGGATCTCCAGGATGCACATCCCGGTTTTTAGCGAGACGGTGATCTCGAAAGGCCGTATGCTGATCCGGTCCTTGTCGTGGAGCTTGTGCTTCACCACGCGGGCGCCGTTCACGTGAACGCCGGCGCCGCTCGATTGATCCGTGATCCAAACTCCATCCACGCGCGCTTCGAGCTCGGCATGCACCGGCGACACAGCCGGTTCGTTCAACTGAACCTGACAGACGGTCTTGCGGCCGAGCAGCACGCTCGGTTGTTCGAACACTTGCGCGTCCCGCGCCGCGCCGGAGTGTTCCGCCACCTTTTCCACCACAAAACGGAACGGCCCCTCGGCCGAATCCGCCACCGTGCGAACCTGCATCACGCACGTGCCCACCGCGATCACGTATCCAGGCCGCAGCGTCACCGCGGCCGTTCGGACGCGATTCACGTAGGTTCCATTCATCGACTTGTTGTCGATCAGAATGTAGTCCGCGCCGCGCCTGGAAATCGAGAAGTGAGCCCGGCTGATGCCTTCGCCGCGAAGCACAAAATCGCACGTAGGTTGACGGCCGAACCACGCGTTTTCAAAAGTCAGCCGGATGGTTTCGCCAACTTGACCGCCTTCCAAAAAAATGAGTTCGAGCATCGATCGTCCTCGCTTCCAGCCTCAATAAAACAAAACCGAAAAAATATGTACTGCCGCTATCGCGAGCATCACCGCGGTGGCCGCCATATGGAACGTGAGCCAACCTCGCAACGTGCGCTGGAGCAACAGCTCAGCGCCCATCTTGTTGGCATGAAGAGCATATTCGGCCGCGCGCACAAAGGCGCGATGCTCATGGGGCCTCACGCTCTTCATCAACTCTGCCAACTCCGCCTGGAATGCCGGCATCTCCTGCGCCAGCGTGGAGCGCCTTCGATAGAAGCGTGTCATGCGCGTCAACGAAGAGGCCTCGGCGGAAAGACGTCCCTTCACAAGCGCCCGGAACTCCGCCGATCCGCTCTCGCCCAGTTCGTACAGGCCGCGAAGACAATCGCTGCGGACGCCGATCAGATCTTCGATGAGCGCCGGGTCCTCTTCGACGGCCGTGAGTAGCGGCGGAACCTTGCGCGCAATCAGCAGCCCGAACAGTCCACTCACGACGGTAAGCGCGAAAAACGCGAGCAAAACCTCCGTCACCGCGCCCCCGGCTCGAAATCCCGAGTGCAGAAAAATCGCGGCCGCGGAAACCAGCCCCAGATAGATATGGCCTCTGAGCCAGACCGACATTCGCCCCGCGCCCTGGTAGGCAAGCCGTTTGCGGATGCTGAGCGCCGCGGCGAGTATCGCCATCACCGAACCGGACACTCCGGATACAAACAAATAGTCCCGATCGGCGGCCTGATAGTGGTTGCTGTCCCAATACCACTTGCCAAGGATACCGACGGCGGCCAATGCGAAAATCTGCCACAGACGCTCCGCCCAGTCCACCGAGCGCCCGCTGGTTGAAATTCGCGCCCGGGCCGTACCGGCGCGGCTCATTCCGAACCTCGCACGTTCAGGAAGTTACCCATCCTTTCAATGGCCCCGTAGGGACAGTTATGCACGCAGCCATGATTGTAGTTATAGGCTTGGCACAAGTCGCACTTTACAGCAACGCGGCGGACGACGGCTTTCTGCGTGGGCTTCTCGGCGGCCGGCGAAACCGGCTCGGTTCCCGGCTTTCGCCATAGCTTCAAATAACCCCCGATGAGCGGAGCCTGATAGGCGGAATCGGCAATTTCCTTCTCCGGAATCTCAGCCATGGAGATGTTTCCGTAGGGACATCGCCGGGCACAATTCGTGCACCCGATACAGGAATCGAGGATCACCACCTCGCCGTTCACATCGCGCGTAATGGCGCCCGTGGGGCATCCAATCATACATTCCGGATCCAGGCAATGCATGCACGACGTGGTTACCAGCAATGGCTCCGGCTTCTGGTTTTCCTCCGCCGGCGCTTCAAAAAACATACCGCGCCGCGTGAGACGCGAAATGCCGTCATGCAGCTCGGCGCACGCCTTCACGCAGTTCCCGCAGCGCGTGCAGGTGTCGAGGTGAATCACGAGCGCCGAAGTTGCCTTCACCACGCCGCGCTCTACCACCTCGTTCACAAAGCCCTCGCGAAATGCTCCCTCGCCGGGCTGTATCTTGCTCTTTTCCTGAAATCGGTCCGCCAGCGAATCGTCCAGGTTCACCAGCGCGATGAGATCGTTTCTCATCACCTGGACCACTTCCACCTTACCCATCGCAAAGACGCTGAAATCACGGCGTCCTCCGTTGAGCACCGAGGACTCGCCAAAGTAGCCGCCGTCATTCAGATACGCCACCGTTCGCTGGTCGCCGCCGGACATCTTCTTCACCACCCGCACATGGCCATCCCGGATGAGGTAAAAGCTGTCGGCCTCCTGTCCCTCGCGGATGATCGCCTCGTCTCTGGCAAAGATCCGCAGCTTCACCCGTTGAACCAGGCTTGCGAGCATCTTCGCGTCAATCTTGGGCGAATCCAGAAATAGACGTAAATGGCTGGCCAGGCTGCGCTCCGTGTAGCTTTGGTCCATTACATTGCGGAATGGACCCGGCTTGCGCATATAGAGCTCAAAGGCCCGCCGCGGAACCTCGATCACCGTGCATGGCTCCCGCGCCCAGTAAGTTACCGTATGGGGCTGACCGCTGATCAGCGTCCCTTCGCCAAAAAAGCTTCCGCCCTGGAGTTGAGCCACCTCGCGCGCTTCGGGTCCGATGGTGGCCGCCACCGCGCCGCGAATCAAAAGATAAAACGCGTTGCCGAACGTACCCTCATCCAGGATCTTGAACTGCCGGGGATACTGCTTGAGGACACATTCCGCTCCCCCTTCAAACGGCGCCTTTCCAAGCCACTCGGAAAGTTCTTCCGAGTCCTTGCCTTTGAACAGGTCCATCGACCGCAGGACCTCGAGAATCTCCGGGCTAATATCCTGCTCGTTCATGAAGTCGTCCTTGCCATCGTCTCTCTTGCTCGGAACATTCTAATTCTGGCGTTGTATTGGGTTCTGCCGGAGAATCGCTACGTCCAGATTCGATCCCCCAGGCGGGTATTGCGTCCTCTCCGGTCCTCCGATCTTACCCTATCCGCGGCGGCGGTGCAGCTGCGCCCGGTCCAACTACTAGTACTACAGTGTCAGGCCGCCGTCCACCGTCAGCACCTGTCCGGTCACGTAGTTGTCCGGCTCCAGAAAGTAGCGCACGGCCCGCGCGACGTCGCCCGGTTGGCCGAAGCGGGGAATGATGCCCTCGTCGATGTAGCGATCGTATTTTCCCGACGCAATGCTGGCCTGGGCCATCCCGGCGTTGTTCACGCCAGGACACACCACGTTCACGCGAATATTGTCCGTTCCGCGGCATTCCTTGGCGAGGATTCGAGCCCCGTGAACGAGGGCAGCCTTCGCCCCGGCATAGACGGTGGAACCGGGGAACACCGCCGCCGCTTGCATCGTCGATATTAGTACGATGCTGCCCGGGATCCCGGAACTCTTCATCCGTTCGGCAGCCTCGCGGGCCAGAAGAATCGGGCCGAGATAGTTCGCTTCGTGGGAAAGCCGCAGCGCGTCGTCAAGCTGCTTCGGATCGGCGGGACGGGCCGGATCCCCGGTGAACACAACGAGGCCGTAAAACGCGCCGGCGGCGTCGAGCAGACCCGCCCGGTCCGCCCGTACGGTGAGGTCGGCTTGAACAACCTCGGCGATTTCTGAAAGCTGCTCAGCGCGCTCGCGGTTGGCGCGGTAGCTGACAATCACCCTCGCTCCTTCTAACGCCAGTTGGCGCCCGCACGGAGCCCCAAGCCCTCCGGCGCCCCCCGCCAGCACAATCGTTCGATCTTTCACGCCGCCGGCTCTCCTCTCGCTGCGAAGCCGCAGGCAATCACCGAAAGCAGCCCGCCCAGCACTTCGCTGTCGCCCAGGTTCACTTCCCAGTACCCGCCAACCAGAATTCCCACGATCGACGCGATTGCCGCCAGCGGCAGGAACGCGTATTCCGGCGGCGGATTCGCCCGCGCGAGGTGCCATATGCTAAGCGCCAAAAACGCCAGCAGTCCGAGCAGCGCCGGAATGCCTCGCTCAGCCGCGAAATGGACATAAATGTTGTGCAGATGCTGCGTGTACCACGCCGTCGGCAGCGGCCGGGGTATATCGGGCGGCGCGTAGTCGAGAAATCGCGGACCCACTTGCTCAGGCCCTACTCCAACCCACGGATGCGCGGCGATCATTGCCAATCCGGTCCGCCGCAGCGCGTCCCGATGATCGTTCGAATCAAGCTTCGATGGCTTCCACGCGGATTCGATGCGGCGGCTCACCGGCTCCGGAGCCACCATCAGTACGCCCGCCGCCAGCAGAGGCGTCGCCAACACGAACCACCGCTTCCAGTGCCATACCAGATAGATCAGCCCGGCCGCCGTTGCCGGCCATATCGAACGGGTGAAGCCAAGCACCAGCGCGATGGCGAGCACGAAGGCCGCCGCCGCCCAGGGAGCCAACCGGCGGTCGCGAGCGAGCAGGATCAGCGCGGCGGCAATCAGAAAGGCGATCATCAGGTGGCTCGAAAACGTCATCCAGTGGCTCATGAACCCGGTGATTCTTTCGCCAACGTAGGACTGGTAGAAATCCTCATGCCGGGCCAGCGCGCGGAAGTATTTTTGCTCGAACTGCACAAGGCCCCACAGTGCGGAAGCGGTTCCGCAAATGGCGATCGCGCCGGCAAGGCGGCGGGCGTCGGCAGGGCGGCGGATTCCGCTGTAGACCACGGGCAGAAACAGCCAAACGTAAAATTTCCGGATCTGCGGCCACGCCTCAGCCGGGTGCGGCGAGAAACCCGTCGAAACCAGCGTCGCCGCAAAGAAGACGGCAATCGGGATCCAAACCGGTGGCATCCGCGCCTCGCCGCGATAAAGCAGCAGGTATCCCGCAGCCGCGCCCAACAGAATGTGCGAGGCCGCGATCGAGATGAAGCAGGCGGTAGCCGCTCCGAAAGCGAGGAAGAACAAGGGGCGATGGCCGCTAGGTATGTCGAAATTCACTCTGGTGAAAGGAACAGTATGACAGAATACTCAGTTAGGGGGATCACTTCGTGCAGGTTTATCTTTTGCGCCACGGCATCGCGGAGATTGGGCGCGCCGGAGCGCTCGATCGGGACCGCGCGTTGGTCCCCGAAGGCCGGAAGAAGCTGCGGGCCGTTCTGAAAGCGGCCAAAAAAGCCGAATTGGGGCCGGAACTGATCGTCACCAGTCCCTATCTCCGCGCGAGGCAGACGGCGGAGATCGCACGAGAGATTCTCGGCGGAGAACTCGCCGAAAGTACCGCCTTGGTTCCAGCGTCCAGACCGGAGGCGGTCTGGGACGAGATCCGCGTTCATGAGGCCGTAGCGCCGAATCAGATGCTGTTGGTGGGCCATGAGCCTCTGTTCGGCCAGTTGCTGGGATACTTGCTGGGCGTGCCGGAATTGATCGTCGACTTCAAGAAAGGGGCACTGGCGCGGGTGGACTTCGAGGGTCCCATCGCCGCCCCCAGGCCGCCCCGAGGTGTCCTGCGGTGGTTTGCCACCTCGAAGATCGTTGGCCTGGATTAGTCGGTTTCCGGCATCGGGCACCACCGGTACCCTTTGCGGTAAACCGTTTCGATCCGGGAGCCTTCCTGGCGGAGCCGTTTCCTGAGGCGGCTGACGTGTACATCCACCGTTCGCGTGCGCACGCCTTCACTGTAGCCCCAAATCTCCGCAAGAAGCACTTTCTTCGAGAAGCAGCGGCCCGGTTGAGACCGTAGCATCTCTAACAGTTCCAGTTGTTTACGGGGCAATTCCCCGGCCGTATCGACTGCCGTTCCGAAGGGTGCCATAAACTACCTCATCCTGTAGCTTCGCCCCGGCCTACGATCAGGTTACGGTTTCGCCTGCAAGTGTCACGCCTGCTGGCGCGAAAGCCATTCCCGGAAGGCCGATCCCGCCCCGTATCCGGTGATCCCGCACAGCACCACCACGCACCCGTGCCATACGCTCAGGTGGATCATATCCTGTTGCGCGCAATGGAATTGCAGAGCCGCCACCGAAACCAAGCCGGCCGTTCCACCGATCGTGGCCCCCATCAGGCCGTAAGCCTGGGAAGCACCGCGCCGCACCAGCAGCCATATCAGGAACGCGGCTGGAATCGCCAGCACGACCCCGCTCCGGGTGCACCGGAATCCCGCCATCGCCTCACTCTCGCGGATCGGAAACAGCAGCACGACCGTGCCGACAAATCCGGCAAGCGCAATCGCGAGCGCCGCGAACGGCGAGAATCGCTGGAGGCTGCCCGGCAACATCTGCCAACTCAACGAAATCGCGAGCAGCGCCGCCCCCGACGCAAGCGCCAAACAGACCAGAATCCGCTGGCTCGCCGTCATTTGCGAGGCCCCGCCAAGGCCCATCACGCTCGTTACCGCCAGGGTCACCAGACTGATCAGCAAAAACAGGCGAACCGCCATGTTGGCCGGGGATGGAGCCGGGGTCACCGTCTGTAGGCCGGATCGGAGACGTGAGCTGATCGCCGCCACGAGCGTTTCCGGGGCCTCGCGCGTCTCTGCTTCGTTCCACAAACGATCGAATTGACCGCCCGGCTCGGGTTGACCGCTCATCGCGGATCCCCCTCGTTCAACAGCCGCCGTAGCTTTTCATACGCGCGGTGGGCTCTCTGCTTCACCGAACCTACCGTCGACGATGTGGCGCGAGCCACCTCCTCAAGCGACATTCCCGTTACCTTCAGCATCACGATCACTTCGCGCTGGCTCTCAGGCAGCGCGTTGAGCAGCGCCTGGAGCCGGCCGGCCGATTCCATCGCCGAATCCGCCCGCGGGCTGGCCTTGGGCTCCGGTACTTCGCCATACAGTACTTCCCGATTCGAACGCCGTTTCTGACGGCGGAAGCCGTCGAGCTTGGTGTGCCGCGCAACCGCGAAAATCCACGGAAGCACCGGTTCACTGGGCCGGAACGTGTGACGCGCGCGGTGGATCCGCATCCAGCACTCCTGGAGCAGATCCTCATTGTCGCCGGCAAGAGCGCCCGGGCTCGATAGGAAGCGGAAAAGCATAGGGGACAACAGCCGGACGAGAGTGTCCACCGCATCAGGATCGGCTTGCTGGTAGCCGGTCATGAGACGGCTGAGGTGTTCCTCGTCGATCGCCGAAACGGGGGACGTCCTTTCTGGCTTCGCGCCGGTTGAAGCGGAAACCGATATTCTATCCTTGTTCGGACGCGGCATCATGAAAGTTACTGTCGCTCCAACGGAACAAAGCCCCCCGTTGGGATCGTCTTCCGTGATAGATGCGGAAATCCCTGGTAATTATTCCGGTTCTCGTCATCGGCGCCGCGGCGGGGATTGTCGCTGTTGCCG
>JBGSME010000745.1:0-4298 GCA_041740335.1 Bryobacteraceae bacterium
GCAAGATGGATCTGAGCCGGATCGGGCGCCGGAACAGGCACCGAAACGGCGCAAGCCATCGCGGCGGGCCTCGCCCAAGCCCGTGGAGCCGCTGAGCGCCGATGAGGCAACCAAACTGATTGCCCTGTGTGAGGAAGGCGGCCCGTTGCAGGGCTCCGCAAACAGAGTCCGGCTCCGCGCCATGATCACTTTGCTTTGGGAGACGGGCCTGCCTTTGACGGAGGCTGTCGAACTCACTGCCACGCGCCTGCAGGAGGAGTGCTACCTCGGTGACGACGGATGGCCGGCGGTCAGCATCTCCGCGGCCACGGCGCTTGCGCAATGCGGGGTTTCCGCTTCCGGGCACATTTTCGGCGAGGTCGACGGCAACTCGGCGCGGGCATGGCGACGGCGTCTTAACGACCTCGGGAAGAAGGCGGGGATACCCGATGTGGCCGCCCGCCTGACCGGGCCACATTGCATTGATTCCCGCAACGAAAGAACGCAGAGCGTCCCGGTGAATACCGCGCCTTTATCCTCCCCCGCCTGGACGAGCGGGACCATTAACGACATCGTCGCGACGATTTCCAACTCGGTGGGTTCGGCCGCCGGTAACTTCGCTCGTAGCGTGACAGCCGAGCCGGGGTGAATGTCCGCGGTCAAGCATCGGGTGCTTCATCGAGGCCGAGGCGGAGCGCGACCTCGCGGGCATAGCCGCAGGCACTCCAAAAGCAACGATCGAGCCGCGCGGGCGCGATAGACGCGTCGCCGGGTTCGCCGCTTTCGTAAGCAATGACCGCGCCGAGGAGACGGCCGAGGGCGCCAGCATGAACGGTGAGGGCTTCCTTGATGTCGTTGGTAACCGGAAGGCGCGGCGCCAACTCAGAGAAAGGCGTCTCCATGGCAGCTTCGAGGATCGACAGAAGACCGACCAGATAAGCGGACTGTGCGTGGACGCCGGCGTGGGGCGCCAGAAGCTCGCACATGCGGCCGCGTTCGAGCGCGCGTTTGAGATAAGACCTGGGGCAATCGTCGAAGCCCGACAGCAAAAGCAGCGTGGACCAGCGTGCAACCGGATCGAGGCCGATCAGGGCGATCGCCTGGCGAACGGAGGCAACCGGCGAGCGGATCTGAAAGAACGCGCTGTTGGCCAACTGGAGCATCTTGAAGCTCAAGCCGGGGTCCGAGCCCAGGATGCCGGCGATTTTGTCAAGGTCGGCGTCTTCCCGGTTGCATTCACCGAGCAGCGCGAGGACGGCGAACTTATTGGCTTTGGCCGACTTGGCGCGCAGCGTGTCGGGACGGCGCAGATAGTAGCCCTGAAACAGCTCAAAGCCCATGCGATGACAGTCCGCGAGTTCACGTTCCGAGCCGATCTTCTCGGCCAGCAGGCACACTCCGAACGGGGCAACCGCGCGGACCTGTTCCGCGAGTTCCGGCAAGCCCAAGGCCATTACGTCGAACTTGACGATGTCGGCACGCTCGACCAACGGCGCCAAGCCTGGTGTGTACACAAAGTCGTCGAGGGCGATCCGGTAGCCCTGCGCACGCAAAGCGTCGATGGCCTGGAGGAGCCCGGCATCCATCGGGATATCCTCGAGGACTTCGAGGACACACCGGTCGGGGGGCAGGACGGGTTCCTTGTCCAGGAACTCGCGGGTGCAGTTGAGGTAGACCGGTTCCCCTTTCGGAGCCACGTTCTCGAGTCCGATTTCAACGATCGAATTGATGAGGGTCTGGGCGGTGGCCCGATTGCCGTCGATCAAGTCGCCCCGCACGCCCTCGGCGTTGCGAAACAGCAGTTCCCAACCAGCCACGCGGCGATTCCAGTCGAAGATGGGCTGCCGTCCAACGCAGACGTCGATCATTTCTCAATGATCCATATCGGCACGGAACCAGCCGCCGCGCGGAAATCGTTCGCTTTACCTGGTCCGGCGCCGGGCGTCTTCGAGCACCCGGACGGCACGCGCCGGATTGAAGACGCCGCATGAGCAGAACCGCTGGAGATAAGTTGCCGCCTCTTCCGGCGTGCGGCGGCCTTCTTTGACCCAGTCGATCATTTTCTTAGCGAGCGACGACGCCACCATGCCGTGGCCGCACATGGTCATCAGGGTCAGCACCTGCGAGTTGGGGAGCTTCTCCGTCTTGCCTTCGAATCCGAGCGAGTAGCCCACCGAATGCCGCTCGATGCCGGCGAAGTGGCAGCATTGGTCTGCGCCTTCGATCGACGTCGAAATATTGATGGACAACCCGAGGTCAGCGTCCTTCACAGCCTTGACGAAGTTCTCGGCCTTTTCGCGCGAATCGAACACTGCCGCCACCGTGGTGATGTGCTCGAGTCCGTTGGCGACCGCTTCGAGATCGGGCGTTGAATCGCGATTCCAGTGGTTGGCCGGGTTCAGATTCTTCGAAGGGCGAACGGAGCCGCCCTTGCGCGCGTCGCCGAGGTTCACCGGCCCGAACGGAATCGCCATTCTCAGAAACTTGCGCTGCTTCTCGAGCGCGTCCTGATCGTTCTTGCCGCGGGCGGCAATCGCGAACACGACGAAATCGTCGTGAAAACTCTCTGAAGGCCCGTACCGATGCAGTGTATTCGTCACGAGAATTGCTCCTAGCTCTACCTGGTGGCTGCCGGCTCGGCTTGTTTCGCCGCCGCTTCCGCTTTATTGGTGATCCGTCCCAATCCGATATTGGTCTTTGCCCGTTGCGGATGATATCCGAGCCGCTCAAGGATCGGGCGCACGATGTTCTCCTCGCCGTTTTCGTCGCACCGGACACCGACGCCGAGGCACACGACTGTATCCACCTCGGCTTCCACTTCCTTCACCATGTGGACGATCTCTTCCACGCGGTCAAGCGGCACCTTAATCTCGACGATCGCCGACATGATCTTTTCGTTGAGAATGTCGTCGCGGATCTCGCCCGTTCCGGCTTCCTTCAGCAGCGTCGTGATTGGATTCTTCTTCTCGAACGCCACTCCGGCCCGGGCAAGGCGTACCGTCATCTGCTGGATCTCATGGAATCGCACGCCGACGCCGGGACGCCCGAACTCGATGGTGAAACCGACCTCACCGATGCCGACCCGGCCGCTGACGTCGTTGGTCTTCACTTCCTCAGTGCCGCGGCCTTCGACGCCGGTGGACTCATGGGGCACGCGCGGATCGGAGAACGCCCGGCGCACGACGCGCGGCCAAGCGAGATCCTCCGGCGCAAACGCGGCGGTGGGGCATACGTCCGGCTCGGGATCGAAACGAATCCGGAACATCTGGAAGATCTTGCGAACGGTGCGCACCATGGTGGGATTGAGATGCTCCTGGCTGAGTCCGTTGAAACAGGAGTAGCATTCGACGCACTCGTCGCGATCGACGGTGGCGCGCTTGATGACGGGATCGATGTAGATGGCGCCCATCGGGCACACATAGGTGCAGTTGCCGCAGGCAACGCATTTGTTCGGGTCAATTCGCATGGGTCTCTACTCCGGAAAATATCTTTCGCGACGCGTCGATTCTGGAAAACAGCACCGCCCCGGCCGCGCACAATACAGCCGCCACGAAGAACGGCACGTTCCAGCCGTAGCTCTGCGCGAGATAGCCAAGCACCGTGGACGAGATCGCCCCTCCTATGTTACCGCACGTGTTCATTACCGATGAGACGGAGCCGGCGAAATCGCCGCCGATGTCGAGCGGAACGGCCCAGCTTACGCCGACGGTGAATTCGAGTCCAAAGAAGGCGAAGCAGGTGAGGACGACGCAGAGTGTGGGGTCCGCGGTGAGGGTGGCGGGAATGATTCCGGCGGCGGCGAGGATGAAGCCGGCGACGCCGCAGTAACGGCGCGCGTTGCGGAGGTTGCCGGTACCGTGGGCGAGACGGTCAGAAAGCGAGCCTCCGGCCATGTCGCCAAAGAAGCCGGCGAGCAGCGGGAGCATGGCATAGAAACCCATTTCCTTGAGGTTCATGCCGCGATGCTCTTTCAAGTAAGTGGGGAACCAATCGAGATAGACGGCGAGACAGTATCCGTAACAGAAATACATCGCCGAGAGGACCCAAAGAGTCCGGCTGGCCAAAATCGCTTTCCAGGGGACGGTGACGCGGCCGAGGGGGCGTGGTCCGCCGAGCGAGGTGTGGATGAGGTCGAGTTCGGCTTGGTTGACGGCGGCGTGTTCGGCGGGGGAGTCGCGATAGTAGAAGTACCAGACGGCTGCCCATACGAGGCCGAGGGAGCCGAAAACCCAGAACGGAGCGCGCCAGCCGTAGCCGGCGATCAGCATCACGACGATGGGCGGGGTGAGCGCCGCGCCGAGACGCGAACCGGCGTGTGT
>JBGSME010000746.1:0-5314 GCA_041740335.1 Bryobacteraceae bacterium
TCGCCGCGTGCTACCCCGTTATCGGAAGGCCCGCGCCACCGCGGCCAGGCATCCGGCGTCGCCGCCGATGCTGCCATAGAAATCAGGCTAATTACACCCAGAACGCTTCGCATCTCTATCATGGTAGATGAAGAGACGATATGGATTGTTGCGGCGTTACGCGCGGTATCAACCCGGCCACGGTGCTTGACATGTACGCGCGGGGGGTCTTCCCCATGGGTAGTTCCGAGCATGACTTCATCACTTGGCACCGCCCTGAGAAACGCGCCATCTTGCCCTTGGATGGTTTCCACGTTTCGCGGTCGCTTCGCCGGACCCTTCGATCCGTACCCTACAAAGTCACTCGCGACCACGCGTTCGCCGAAGTGGTTGGCGCATGCGCCAATCGTCCCGACGGTACCTGGATCACGCCCGCGATCGCTCGCGCCTACTCGGAGCTCAACCTCTCCTCGAATGCGCATTCCCTTGAGATATGGCTCAATGGGAGCTTGGCGGCCGGAATCTATGGCGTCCACATCGGCGGCGCGTTCTTCGCTGAATCGAAGTTTCACAGGGTCAGAGACATGTCCAAGGTCGCTCTCTATCATCTCGCCGCGCACCTTCGCGATCGGGGCTTCTCTCTTCTGGAAGTTCAGTACCTCACTCCCCACCTGGCCAGCCTCGGAGCCATCGAAATCTCCGGCCGCGAATACACCCGGCGCCTCCGCGCCGCGATTGAAGAGAAGGTTATCTTTGAGTAGATGACTCGCTACGCCGTTTTACTCCTCGCCGCCCTACCCGCGCTTGCCGCACTGCGGGCTGGCGCGGCCGCTTCCGACATTACCCCCCAGGAATGGCCCGTCCGCCTGATCGGAAACTTTGGTCTCAACCCGGCCGACTCCGCTCACGACCCTCTGCACGCACGCGCCCTCGTACTCGACGATGGCTCCTCCCGTATCGCCATCGTTCTCATCGATAGTTGCTACGTGAAGCGGGAAGAGATGGACCGCGCGAAAGACCTTGCCGCCCGAAAGACCGGCATCCCCGCCTCCCACATTCTGATTTCCGCCACCCACACCCATTCGGCGCCCCCCTCCCGCGCCGCCGCCGGCGATGCCAGAGAGGCTCGCTACACCGATCGCATCGTCACCCAAACCGCCGAAGCGATCGCAAAGGCAAACGCCCGGCTCCAACCGGCCCGCCTTGGCCACGGCAGCGTGCCTGTTCCCGAAGAACTCTTTAATCGGCGCTGGTACATGCGCACCGGTACGATTCCGCCCAGTCCGCTCGGCGCCACCAACGATATCGTGCGGATGAACCCCGGGGCAGGGAACCCGGACCTCGTTCACCCCGCCGGTGCAACGGATCCCGAATTCTCGGTGCTGTCGGTCCGTTCCACCGCCGGCAAACCGCTGGCTCTGCTCGCCAACTACTCACTTCACTACATCGGCGGAATTCCCGCGCGGCAAGTGTCGGCTGATTACTTCGGGGAATTCGCCCGGCTCGCTGGCGATGCACTCGCGCCCGCGGATCCGGACTTCGTGGCGATGCTCACCAACGGTACCAGCGGCGACGTGAACAATATCAACTTCCTCCACCCACAGCCGCGCAAAGAGCCGTTCGTTCGAATCAAAGAGGTCGCTCAAAAACTCTCGAATCACGCGGCTGCACTCGCCGAAAGCATGCAGTATCACGAGAACGTACCCATCGCCATGGCCGAACGTGAGTTGCAGCTTCGCTATCGCAAGCCCTCCTTGGACCAATTGCATTTCGCCAAGGCCGCACTCGCCGAGCCGGATGAAAACAAACTTCCGGCCCGCGCAAAGCCCTATGCCGAACGTGCAATCGCGCTCCAACAGGGGCCGGAGTTCGCCAACCTGAAATTACAGGCGATCAAAATCGGACCCATCGGCATTGCAGCAATCCCCTGCGAAGTCTTCACCGAGATCGGGATCACCCTCAAGGAACTGAGCCCCCTCCGGCCTACCTTCACCATCGAACTCGCCAACGGACACTACGGATACCTCCCCACACCCCGGCATTACGCCCTCGGCGGTTATGAAACATGGCTCGGCACCAACAACCTCGAACCGGAAGCGTCAGTGAAAATCACCCGGACGATCCTCTCCCTGTTCGACGAAGTGGCATCCTCAAGATGACGGCTTGAAGTACAACACCATGCCCGCACCCGCCGACGCCATTAGGATTCCCACCCAAAACAGCGGGTTGATCGCCGCCTTGGGCGGGTGCGTCGCCATCGTGTAGATCGTGTTCACTACCGGCGCTCCGCCAAACACCAGCGGCATCACATACAACGGGATCCCGCCGAATTTGAACGAGTAAATAATGAACGCCGCCCCGAGAGCTCCTAGCGCGCCGGCCAGTGTTGCCGAAAATGTACCTTGCGAGTTGAACCCGTTGAGTTCCCCCTGCATCGCCAACTGCGCAGCGGGCACAAGCACTCCCACAAGGAAATATGCGGCGCCCACGCAAATCAATGCCCGCATCGGATTCCCCAGTTGTACCTGCCCTTTGTGAAGCATGGGACCGTATACGCCCCAGCAAAGCATCGTTCCAATTACGAAAAGTAGCCAAGTCATAAGCACCCAGTGTATCCCGAGTTCTCCAACCGCTGTGTGATACTAGCTTTTACGTGTCTGGGAAGAACTGGCTGCTGGCCGCCATCATCATCACCTTCTTCATCCTGCATCAGGATTTTTGGCTGTGGACCGCTGTCCGTCCCCTGGTGTTCGGCTTCATACCCATCGGCCTTTTCTATCACGCTGTCTATACGCTCGCTGCGGTAGCCCTGATGGCTCTCGCCATTCGCTGGGCTTGGCCGGGACATCTGGAGTAGCCCGGCCATGATCTCCGTTTTATTCGTAGCCGTCTACCTCGCTGCCGTACTCTACATCGGCATCTTCGCCTTCCGCGGCTCTCGCGGATCCGGCGCTGAGGATTTCTTCCTCGCCGGCAGATCCCTCGGCGGCTTCGTATTCCTGTTTTCCCTGTTTGGCACCCACATGACCGCCTTCGCCATCCTCGGCTCCTCCGGTCATGCCTTCCACAACGGCATCGTCACCTACGGACTCATGGCCTCATCCTCGGCCATCGTCGTCCCGTTGCTGCTTCTTTTTCTCGGTACCAGGCTCTGGTCCATCGGAAAGTATCAGGGCTTCATGACGCCCGTCCAGATCTTTCGCGACCGTTGGGAGTGCGGCCACATCGGTACCGTCATCTTTGTCGTGAAGGCCGCGCTCCTGGTTCCCTACATCATCATCGGCGTAATCGGCGGCGGGACGGCCATGCGCGCCATCAGCGGCGGACTCGTTCCGTTCTGGCTCGGCGGCGCAATCGTCGCTCTGGTTGTGATGTCCTATGTCCTGTTCGGCGGCATGCGCGGCACTGCCTGGGTCAACACCTTTCAAACGTTGCTATTTCTCTCCTTCGGCGCAGTCGCAATCCTGATCATCGGTTACGGAATGGGTGGTTTCGGCACTGCCATGGAGAAGATGCTCGCCTCGCCATCGCTCGCGCCGCTGTTGTCGCGCGAACGAATCTCCCCACTCTACTTCTTCAGCTACACCTTCATTCCTCTATCTGCCATCGCCTTTCCTCACATCGGCATCTTCTGCCTCACCGCCCGGTCCATGGGACAGTTCCGCCGCACTGTCCTCCTCTATCCCGTATGTCTTCTGCTGATCTGGATGCCGTGCGTCTACCTCGGCGTGGCGGCGAACGGAGTCGATGACGTCGCAGGCATTCAGGCTAAGGTGGAAGCAAGGAACCGCCTCGCCACCGAAGGCCCTCGGCTCGATAGCTCAGAACGGGACCGGTTACGTTCCCAAATGGCCTCCGACGATGTTCTGCTCCTCCTTCTCGGCCGCTTCGCCCCGGTCTGGCTGGCTGGAATCCTCGGGGCCGGAATCATGGCCGCCGTCATGGCGTCGGACTCACAGATCCTCGCACTGAGCACCATGTTCACCGAGGACGTCTTCGCCTACTACGGGCACAAAGAACGCTTCGGAGAAGCCGCGCAGGTCTACACCGGCCGCGCCTTCGTCATCGCCTTGACCACGTGCGCCTATCTGGTCGCACTGAAATTTCCAGGGAACATCTTTGACTTGGCTTCCCAGTACGCCTTCTCCGGATTCGCGGCTCTTGCACCCCTCGTTATCGGCGCGCTGCTATGGCGCGGCAGTACCAAGTGGGGAGCCCTCGCCTCCACGCTCTGGGTTGCCGCCTCTGTCGTCGCCATGGGAATGTTTCAAGCCCGCGTCTCCGCCCCAGGCGCCTACTGGATTCTCGGCGGCTACGAAATCATTACGCGAACCCCTGCCGGAACCCTCGTTTGCGGAATGCTGCCCGTCGTCGCCATGACAGTCATCTCCAGCCTCCTGATGATCGGCGTCTCGTGGATCACACCAAAGCCCTCTGCGGCCACGATCGCTCGCTATTTTCGCTCGTGATATCCCAGGTACGCATCCATGCAATCGGCTGGAGCAAAGTTCGGGTTGTAACCCCACTTCAACTCCGCCGCGTTCGAATACGCCGGAACTCCGTTGATCGCTGCCACCGCCTGCGCATAGTCAATCCCCTGGTTCGGGCGCCGCGTGCGTAAACGTCGCCACCCCGCTCCCGTTCGTCGTCACCGTATACTCGGCCGGATTCACTCCGATCACCGTCACTCGCACCGGAAGATTCGCCACGCCTGTCCCTTGCGCGTTCTTCGCCGTCAGTGTTAGCACCACGCTCCCGTCAGGGTTCCCGAAGAATTCTCCCGGCGCGATCTCGACAGTGGCGCCGCCTGCGCCGAGAACGGACCCGTCTTCACATTCATCGCCAGGATCATTCGCGCCAGACAGCACTCGGCGTAATCCAACTCGCACGGATACGTTCCCGGTCCCGGGAAGTGCACCGTCACCAACTCCCCGAATCCTCCCGCCGACGGAATGTTGAACGCTCCCATCACCGGGAAGTTCTCGAACGCCGTCCGCCCACTTACCGGCGGGTTCGTCAGTGACCCGCTTACCCGCGTCGGCTGCTGCCCCTGCGCATTCGGCCCCACGCCGAACACAAACCCGTCGTCGTTGAAGAACTCGAGCACAGCATCGCCCGCCGACGTTACCGTGAACTGACCGGTAAATACCGCCTGGAAGTTGTCTAACTCATCCTTGCCCGCGATGTAACCATTCCCCGCCGCGATCTGTGTCCCCATTTCGTTCTCATCCGGATTCTTGAAGAATCGCCCGTACACCGTCGTCGTCGTCAAGCCCTGCGCCGGCATTACCCAGTTCACCGTCGACGCGTTCGAAACCGCCGTCCCATCCGTCGC
>JBGSME010000747.1:0-2012 GCA_041740335.1 Bryobacteraceae bacterium
GGCGCGCAGTGACGATCCCGTTTCGGTTACTTCCACAATGGCATCGGCCAGCACCGGCGGTTTTACTTCCGTCGCGCCCCAGGAAAACTCCACCTTTGCTGTTACCCCGTGCGACGCAAGATACTTCTTTGTCGCGCCCACAAGCTCGGTGGCGATGATCTTCCCTTCCAGGTCCTTCACGGAATCGATGCCGGAATTCTCCGGCGCCGCCAGCACCCAGCGGACCTTGCCGAAGCTCTGCTTGGCGTAGATCAGATCCGCCACCACCTGCACGTGCGAGTCGTTCTCGATCACCCAGTCGAGACCCGTCAGTCCGGCGTCCAGAATGCCGTCCTCCACGTAACGCGCCATCTCCTGCGCCCGAATCAGCATGCATTCGATCTCCGGATCGTCTATCCCGGGAAAGTACGACCGGCTGGAGACATTGATCACGAATCCTGCCCGGCGGAATAAATCCACCGTGGCGTTTTCAAGGCTCCCTTTGGGAATCCCTAGTTTGAGTTTCATACGTCGTACACCGCCTTGGGATCGTAGGTGGGCGAATCGGCGTCGGCGAAAGCCCCATTAGTCCATTTGCGGAAGAAGCAGCTTTCGTAGCCCTCGTGACAAACCCCCGGTCCAAGCGCCTCCGCGGTGATCACCAAAGCATCCCGATCGCAATCGGTGCGGATTTCCTTCACCACCAACCGATGGCCGGAAGACTCGCCCTTCATCCATAGCTTGTTCCGGGTGCGCGAGTAGAACGTGACAAAGCCCGTGGCGGTGGTGTTCCGCCACGCCTCTTCGTTCATAAAGCCCACCATCAGCACGCGTCGCGTGATGTGGTCCACCACCACGGCGGCGATCAGACCGTCCATTTTATTGAAATCGAGATCCATGTTCATTTCCAGTAGCGACAGATTGGAAGCAGGGCCGGTCGAGGGGAGCGCGGCGTGCGGCCGGAGGAGACAACGTTTTGAGTTTCCGGACTCGCACGCCGCTATCGATGCGGATGGTGCGGATGAATCCGGTGAGTGCTGGCGTGGAGCCGCGAACGCATGAAATCTTAGTATAGCAGGCGGCACAAAAAACGGAGGCGCGCAGTGTTTTTGGGCCTTGGGCTAAGGCTATCGCTTGCCTCGTCGCAGGCCCTTCCTGGCCGAAATGAAATGAAGGCGCTATGACACACCAGCAGATCCACTGGCGGCCGGGTGCCCCTTGGCGTTCGGAGAACGGGCAAAACGAAAACGGCGCCGTTCTGGCCGCCGATCTCGTGCTCGTATTTGGTGCCAGGGAAGTTCTGGGCAATCCGCACGTAATTGATCCTTTACGGCAGCGTTATCGGGGCGCGATCCTGTTCGGATGCTCCACGGCGGGCGAGATCGCCGGCGACGAAGTGGCCGATGGCACTGCCGTGGCAACCGCGTTGCGATTCGACTCCAGCCGCATTGTCGGCGGCAGCGTTCGCATCGCCGATCAGCCCGGCAGCTTCGAGGCCGGCAAGGCGTTGGCGTCCCAGTTCGATCCCGCGCGGCAGTCTGATCGAGGTAAATTGGCCCACGTACTTGTTCTCTCCGACGGCTTGCGCGTCAACGGAAGTGAACTGGTGCGCGGGTTGACCGCCCATTTGCCGGCCGGCGTTGGCGTTAGCGGAGGCCTTTCCGCCGATGGCAGCCTCTTTGAAGAAACGCTCGTGCTGTTCAACGATTCGGTGAGCGCCGGGTTGATCGCCGCCATCGGCTTCTATGGTGACCGCTTGCGGATCGGCTGCGGCTCCCTCGGCGGCTGGGACCAATTCGGCCCCGAGCGACTGGTAACCCGGTCGCGCGGCAATGTCTTGTTCCAACTCGACGGCGAACCGGCCCTCGGACTCTACAAAAAATACCTTGGCGATCATGCGCGTGACCTGCCCGCCTCGGGCTTGCTGTTCCCCCTCGCCATCCGCGCCGGGGACGACGGCGCTACCGTTGTCCGGACGATCCTGTCGGTAAATGACGCCGAAGGCAGCCTCACCTTCGCCGGCGACGTGCCGG
>JBGSME010000748.1:0-10714 GCA_041740335.1 Bryobacteraceae bacterium
ACCAGCCTCCGGCCACCGCTTGCGCGAGCGGCCCCGCATTCGTGAGGTAACGGCGTCCTTTGCCGAAGGGGAGTTCGTAGATGTGGCTGAGCGTGAAATTATGAGGCGTGTCGTAATCCGAGTAGCCGCGATCCGAGCCGCGCGGCCTCGGAATCCAGGCGGCTCCCCCGCCTTGAAAGCCGGTTTCGGCGCTAGCTCCGGTATTGACCAGGCCAGCGACGGTGCTGAAGGCGTCGGCGGACCAGTCGTCCCGGAAACGGCTGTAGGTGTAAAAGGCTGAGAGGTCGAGTCCAGCACTGAAGCGGCGTTGAAAGGAAGTTTGAAGTGAATGATAGGAGGAGTGAGCGAAATTCACGACTTGATTCTGGGTCGTATAGCGGGGGTCGGGCCGCAGATTGTTAGGGACGCCACCGGCCCCGTTCATCTCCAGAACGTTGATCAGCCCCCGGCCAAATGAGGCGACATAGGCTGCCGACGCCGTCATGGATTGTCCCAATCTGCGTTCATAGGCGGCGTTCACCCGATGGACAGTTGGGTTGCGCAGGTTCGGATCGACTGCCGCGATGGCAGGGTTGGCGGCCAGATTCCCGATGGGAGGCGGTGCAAACCGGAACGCGACATTGGGAGCGTTGGCGCTGAGCGCAACCGGCGGGTTGCTGACGACGTTAGTGAACTGAATCTGCAGCAGGCGGTCGTTGTAGAGGCCGTAGCCGCCGCGGATGACGTTCAACCCTCGCCCGGCAATATCCCAAGCGGCACCGACGCGCGGCTGAAAGTTATTCAGGTCCTTCTGATACAACGGCCGATCCGGTCCGATGCGGACGACTTCGTTCGCCGTCCGCCCGGCGCCGAAGGGAGGGTCGGCTGGTCCGCTCAATGCGTAGAGGTTGGAGATCGCATAGTTCACTTCCGTGTAGGGACTGAAGTACCCATAGCGGAGGCCCAAGTTCATCGTGAGATTGCGGGTAGCGCGCAAATCGGCTTGGACGAAATACTCTTGGATGGTGGATCGATAGCCGCGCATGGGTGATTGCGGGCCACCGTTCTGGCCAAAGGCTGTACGCGTAGCGGATTGCGCTATTGCCTGCGATTGACCGGGCGCGGCCCCAAGAAGCCCGTTCGCACCGATAAAGCCTTGGAAGTTGTAACCAGGAGTGCCTGCGCTAAAGTTGGCGACGTTCAACTGGAAGTGACGCCAGTCGAAGCCGGTACGCAGCGTCCAGCGGTTAGAGGTCCAGGTGTGCACGATGGACGCTTGCGGTGTGGTTTGGTTGTCAGTGAAGCGGCTCACCACACTGGTTGTCAGAGGCGTGCCCACGCCGGTGATGCGCAGACCCGATTCACCAATTACATTCAGTGCCGCCACCCCGCTCGGCAATTCGGCGGGAAGTTGTTCGAACCGATTGCGCATCACCCCACCGCGCAGCTCTAGAATCTGCCGCGGTGAGATCGTCCAAACAGCTTGCAGCACGGCGGAAAAGTTCAGCCGGTCACCGGCTTGGTTACCGATGGCGCGGTCGGCGCTGCCGCTGATTAAGTGGGAGCGCGCCTGGTTATAGCGTCCTGACAGGGTGAATCGTTCCGAAAGGACATGGTCCGAACGAATGAGGAATGCGTCCTGATCAACATCGCGCTTGGGCGCGGCGGCGATCAGCACGGTTCCGGCCTCACCGTTGGCGGAATTCCCATCGAAGAGAGCCGATGGAAAGCCAGCGGCAATCGCGGCCGTGCGGTCCACGGCGCTAAGGGCGGAGAATGCGCCGGCAGGATTGCCGGACGTAGGGATGATTCCAGAGTCGATATAGAGGGTGCGATAGAAAGTGCCGAGGTCGCCTGGCATCAGGCCGATTAGGGCCGCGTTGGGGACCGCCGAGTTGGCCGTGGATTGTTCATTGCGCCGCTGGCGGAAGCCTTCGTAGTTACCGAAGAGGAAGTGCTTGTTTTTGACGATGGCGCCGCCTAGTGTGGCGCCGAAGACATTCTGATTGAAGGGTGGGACAACCGCGCGGCCTTGACTGTCAAAGAACGGCCCGTAGTTGAAGAAGTTCCGGGCGTCTAAGGCCGCGTTGCGCAGATACCAGTAGGCAGAGCCATGAACCTCGTTGGTTCCCGAGCGCGTGACCATATTGACTTGTGCGCCGGAACCGCGGCCAAAGGCGGCGTCGGCATTGGAGGAGATCGTTCGATACTCCTGCAGCGCCTCGGTGGAAATGACATTCGGGACGTCCGGACCCAGGTCGGTGGTGGCGGCGTTGACCCCGGAGAAGCCGGTCGCTAAGCGCTCGTCGTTTGAACCCACGCCATCGACGGTGTAGGTATTGGTGGAGGGCCGGGTGCCAGAGAAGGAAGGATTCACCGGCGCGTCGCCGAATTGATCGCCTGGGCCTACACCGGGAGTGAGAAAGATGAGCCGCTGGAAGTTGCGCCCGTTGAGCGGAAGTAGAGCGATTTTCCGCTCGGAAATGAGGTTACTCACTTCAACGCTCTGCGATTGCACGGCGGCAGACGCCGCACTTACGGTGACCGACGTATTGCCTGTTTCCAAAGTGAGACTGAAGTCAAGACGGCGTGCCTGGTTAACGGTCAAAACGACGTCCGACTGGGTCGCCGCCTGAAAGCCGGATTTGCTGACGGTAATCTCGAAGGCTCCGGGAGCAAGACGAGCAAAGCGATAGAAGCCGTCCTCACCAGTGGACGTTGTGACGCCGATGCCGCGCGCGGGATCGAAAGCTTTCACGGATGCGCCTGAGACCACGTGGCCAGAGGGATCGAGAACTAGCCCGTCAAGTCGCGAGACAATCGAACTCTGCCCGAGGCAGCAAGCTGCCGCAAATAATATGACGGAACACAAACGATAAGAAGTATTCATTGTTCTTTCCTGGAAATTGTTGTCTGGCTCCGCAGAGCTTCCGCGACGGCAGCGATGTCGGGATAAGGGCCTGTCGATGTTGTGCCCTCGATACGCCAAGAGCCGGGTTCAAGGACGACACGTAGTAGGCTTTCGGAAACGACCGCCATACCGAGGCGCTCCAAGGCTCGGCGGGTCCACAGGGCCGCAAGGCCGTCGCCGTGGACACTCACCGGCATACCGCGTTCACCATGTAGGTCGAAGTGGCCTTGCTCCGCATTGAATTCGATTCCTTCCGAGCGAAATGCCGCGGCGAAGTGCCCGTTGAGGATCAGATCTTCGGGAGCGCCTGTGTGGAACGCTCCGCCTTTCTCGAGTAGCCAGATCTCATCGGCAGAGCGGAGTGCGAGATCGAGATCGTGAGTGGAGAGCAGGATGGTGGCTCCGTGTTGGTGGGCGAGGTTGCGCAGGGTGCGCATGATGTCGACTCGACGCGGGAGGTCGAGGAATGCCGTTACCTCATCGAGGATCAGCAGCTTCGGCTGTTGCGCAAGAGCTCTCGCCATCAGGACCTTCTGGCGTTCACCGTCACTGAGTTCGTCAACGGGCCGGGCGGCCAGTTCGGTGGCTCCGGTTGCTTCGATACTTTCGCGAATGATCCGGTGATCATCCGGCGAGAGACGGCCGCTCCAGCCCGTATAGGGGTAACGGCCCAGCGACACCAGTTCGTAGGCGCTGAGCAGGCCGACTTGAATGCGATCCGTGAGAACGACGCTGAGGAGGCGAGAGAGTTCGCGCGGAGAGATGGAGTGGATATCAGCGCCATCGAGAAGTACCTGACCCGCGATTGGCGGCTGCATGGCGCAGAGGGTGCGCATGAGTGTGGATTTGCCAGCGCCGTTGGGACCCAGCAGGCAGACCAAGCGACCCCGCGTGAGCTTGAGGTTCAGGTCGGCGGCAACTGTTTTGCCCGGATAGCCAATGGAAAGCGAAGTGGCGGCGAGTATGTGGCTCATGACGCGAGACCTCGCATGTGTTTCTGGCGTAGCAGAACCCAAAGGACGATGGGCGATCCGATGAGGCCGTTAACGGCATTCATATGCAGGAAGTGTTTGGCCCAGGGGAGATGCGTAATCAGATCGGCCCCAAGGGCGAGTACGGAGCCCAACAGAATGACGGCCGGCATAAGCACCCGATGGTCCGAAGTTTGAAAGAGTGCGCGGGCAAGGTGGGCGACGATGATTCCCAGGAAGGCGATCGGGCCGCAGAATGCCGTCACCGTGCCAGCCAGTGCCGCGACGATGCCGAAGGTGACCATGCGGGCGCGGAAGACCGGAAGGCCGAGCGTTTGCGCGTAGCGTTCTCCCATCAGCAAGGCGTTCAGCGGCTTGACGAGGAGAAGAGCGCTGGCGAGTCCAAGGACGGTGAGAGGAATGAGCAAGGAGAGTTGACCTCGGGTAATGCCCGCATAGCTGCCATCGGTCCAGGCCGAGAACGCCGCGGCCTGATACTCGTCGGTAAAGTGGAGGACCACACTGATGAGCCCCTGGCACAGGTATCCCAACATCAACCCGCTGATCAGCAACGTGACGGTGGAGACGCGATGCGCAATCCACAGAAGCATGGCCATGGCGAGAACAGACCCGAGAGCTGCCGCCGCCACGTGGCTTAGGTCACCCAGGAAGGCGAACTTGGCGAAGAAGGTGTTGGATGCGGCTCCCGAGATGACTACCACCACAGCGACGCCAAGCCTCGCGCCATCCATCACGCCGAGAACATAGGGATCGGCTAGCGGATTGCGAAATAGAGTCTGCAGGAGCAAGCCGCAGACCGCGATGGCGGCCCCGGAAAACAGCGCGTTCAAGGTGCGAATCAGCCGGAACTGCTGAATAATTTGAAGCCACGTGGATCGCTCCGATTCTCCAGTGAAGAGAATCCTCACCACATCGGAGAAAGGAATGGAGACCGCTCCCACCGCCAATTCGAGTAGCAAGAGGATGAGCAGTGCCATAGCCAGGGCGAAGTACGGCCAGCGCGGCGTGGCGCGTATCTGGTCAGTCCAGTTTGCGGAGATAGTAGGGTTCATAGTTTGGAAGCAACTCGGGATGAAGCATGACGATCATGTCTTTGAGAACAATGTCGGGATGGTCAAGGCTCTGGTCCTGCCACGGAGGACGGCGGTGCACCTTGGTGTTGCGGTCGGGACTCCAGATTTGATCCGAGGAGAACGCACTCAGATAGGGCATAACCGGATTTTTCGCGGCGAGCGCGGCGCGGTTCGGCGCGGAGTAGCTCCGGCTGATGTAGAAGCGTGATTCGCGCTGCTCATCGAACACACGTTCGAGATTGGCCGGGACCATACTGAGTGCCAGATCGTCGTTCCAGAAGTACCGGCCTCCCGCATCCCAGATCAAGGCGGCGAAAAAGTTTCGTGCGCCATTGAGATTCCAGATGTCGCGGCCCGACGGCCATCCGACTAGCACTTCCGGCCGCGAGTCGGGCTGCTGCGCCACCTGCGCCAGTTCGTTATAGCGGCGGGCAGCAGGCTCAAAGATGTCGTTGGCGGCCTTTTCGCGATTGAAGAATAGGGCCAGAAACTTGATCCACTCGCTCCGTCCGAGCGGGGTTTGTTCGAAGTGGTCAGCCGTAGGAAGTCCTTGGATACCAACCTCCCAGAGCTTGGGGTGCGTATTGTAGTTGGGCCAGGCCGAGTAGAAGGTAAAGAGCAGTTCTGTTTCGGTAGCCATGGCGATCTCGACGGAAGAGTGAGGGCCCGTGCCGACCTCGCTGACGAGACCCTTCTGGTGGCGTTCAATGACTTGCGGATGGGAGATACCGTTCATGCTGGATACGCCGATGAGCGAATCCAGCAATCCCATGCGCACAGCGGCGGAGACGAAGGCGATGTTTGAAAGGACAAAGCGTTGCGCCGGGACGGAAACGATGCGGACGTGGGGATCGTGCGGCGGAACCGGAGTGCCACATTGCACCAAAAGGTACTCCTCCTCCATCTCTCGCGCGACGTTCGGACGGAAGCGCAGGCGTTTGTAGTGGCCGTGGTAACTGACATCGAACTGGGAGGCGTAGTGGACTTTCGTCTTCTCCGGGAAGTAATCCACGGCCGAATCGAAGTTGCTCACGCAGGCCGAGGTGAGATTTGTCTGCCGCAGCGCCGCGAATGCGACGGCAGGCAATGGGCGGCGCGCCGCGACGTCGGTTCGCTTGCATCCTGAGATGCTGAGCAGTGCGGCCAACAGATAGGGGAAGAAACTCCGCATTAGAAGGTGACCTTCAGCCCCAGTTGGATTTGCCGCGGAGTCGAGGTAACGGCAGTAGCTTGGATCTGGCCGAAGAAGGGTGAGGTGAGGGTGTTCACCGGCGCGCGAAAGTTGGCGCGGTTGAAGAGGTTGAAGAAGTTCGCGTCCAGATTGAGGCCGACTCGCTCGGTGAGCGCGAACCGCTTTGTCAGCGACATATCGTAGACAAACAAGGCCGGCGCGCGAAAGGAATTGCGCCGGATGGAGGTGAATGGATCGGTAACGTTCGGCGAGACAACGAGCAGATTGCGCGCATCGGTTTGCGGCAACAGCCATTGGGTCTTGTCGACACCGGCGCCGGGCCGCAACGAGTCGAGGGACGCGCCGTTAGCGAGAGCGGGCCGGTCATTGAACGCTCCGTCGTCATTGACGTCCTGGCCAAGCTGGACATCGAAGGTATTGCCGGATCTGGCGTTGACAATTCCAGAGAGCGACCAGCCGCCCAAAACCAGATCGATCGGCCTCGCAAGATTGGAGCCAAAGCGGTGTCCCCGTCCGTAAGGAAGTGACCAGACGTAGCTGATCGCCACCGCATGGGGTGCATCATTCTCCGCGCGGCCGTATTCACTGTCGATGGGCCGCGGAATTGTCGGTCCAATCTGGAATCCCGCTGTTGGCGAGGCTCCCGTGTTGATCACGGTTGGGTTCTGGCCTTCCGTATCGTTCGATGTGATCTCCATGTAGCGCGACAAGGTGTAGGCAACGCTGAAAGTGAAGCCATCGGCGAAGCGTCGCCGTGCGAAGACTTGAAGCGCGCTGTAGCGGGAGAAGCCCAGATTGCGAAGGAATCGCTGGTCCGTGAATCGGGGATCGGGCCGGGACGCTTGCGGATAGGCTCCCGTGAAGTTGTTGTCGTCCCGCATGTAGAGGCCCGTGGCGTGACTGCCTACATAGGCGGCGGTGATGGTGGTGTTGGTTCCGAACAAGCGCTCGTAGCTCAGGTTCCAGCGCTTCATCAATGGGCTGCGGAGCGTGGGATCGATGCCGAAGAGCACGGGCGTTGCTGGGTTGATGGGAACTGGGCGATCCAAACTAAAGGGAACATTGTTCGCCGAACCGGAGACGGCAAACGGAACATTGCGGGCGGCCTCGGAGATGAGCAGTTGATAGAGCCGGTCGTTGTAAAGGCCAAAGGCGCCCCGCAGCACGGAGCGTTCGCGGCCACCGATGTTCCATGCAAAGCCGGCACGTGGCTGAAAGTTGTTGCGATCCGGCTGGTAGAACGGCCGGCTCGGACCGATCGGTTCCACTCGATTCGACGCCCTCCCGTAGAGAAACGTTTGCTTATCGTCTTCGATCGCATTGCTTGAGTTCACCGCGTAAAGGTTCGACAGCGAGTCATTTACCTCGTGGTAGACGCCGAAGTAGCTGTAGCGCAGGCCGAGGTTTATTGTCACGTCGCGCCGCAGCCGCCAGTCGGCTTGGGCGAAGTACTCCTGCTGCGTGGATCGCCAACCGCGAAGTGGCGTAGCCGCTCCACCGTTCGCGCCGAAGATTGTTTGGGTGGCGACCTGGGCAACCGCATCGGCAGAGGTCGGCGATGCGCCAAGGAGGCCGTTGGCGCCAGTGAGGCCGACAAAGCTATACGCCGGTCGCGCGAATCCGCGGTTGATGAAGTTGGACTGAATCCATCGAACATCTCCACCGGTGCGAAGTGTCCAGTTGCGCCGAATCAAAGTGTGGGTGGCCGCAACCTGTGGGACGGTTTGGTTGTCAAGCAAAAGAAACGGGGAAACGGCTGGGAGTTGAAAGGTGGTGGTGCCGGTAAGGGATAGGCCAACGCCGATATCAGGGTTGACCCCAACCTGCGTGATGGACGAGGGCAGCCCACCGGCGATCTGGTAGGGCTGGCTTCTGCGCATCACGCCAGCGCGAAGTTCAACGAGTTGAGAGGGAGATAGAGTCCAAACAGCCTGGGCCGTTGGAGAGTAAAAGCGGGAAGGAATCAGAATACTGCTTCCCGGAAGTCCTGAGGTGTTGGAGATCGACTCGCTTTGCGCTTGCGCGTAACGGAAGCTCAGCTTCAGGTCCGACCGCAGTTGGTGATCGGTGCGAACCAGAAACGCGTTCTGGTCGAAATCGCGCGTGGAAGATCGGCTGGTGACAACCGTAGCGGCTTCTCCATTGTCGAGATTGCCGTCAAAGAGTGCAGTCGGGAATCCCGCCGCGATTGCCGCGTTGCGGTCCGCCGCGGCAAAGGCGCGCACGGTGCCGGGAACATAACCCTGGGTAGGGATGATGCCCTGATCGAAGTAGTAGGCGCGCGCCAGACGCCCGAGTTGCCCAGGCATCAGGTTGACAAGGCTGGCTGATGGCAGAATGGGCGCGCTGGTTTGCTCCAGCCTTTGCCGGAAGCCTTCATAGCTTCCAAAGAAGAAGTGCTTGTCGCGAATGATGGGGCCACCCACGGTGGCGCCAAAGAGGTTCTGACGGAACGGCGGCGTCTTGGCCTTGCCATCGGAGGTAAAGAAAGGGCCGCGATTAAAGAAGTCGCGGGCGTCAAGCGCGCTATTCCGGAAGTACTCGTAGGCGGAGCCGTGGAGCTGATTGGTTCCGGATTTGGTGACTACGTTGATCTGGGCGCCGGAGCCACGTCCAAAAGTCGCGTCGGCGTTGGAAGTGATGACGCGGAACTCTGAGATCGCCTCCGTGGAGATGACATTGGGCTGCTGGCGAAACGATGCGCCGAGGGCCAAGCCGGCGGTTTCGCGCTCGTCGTTGGCGGTAATGCCATCAATCACGTAGTTATTGGCGCTTTCCCTAGCACCTGACGTCGACACGTTCGAGTTCGAATTGTTGGATCGGAAGTTCCCCATACCGGGTGCGAGATAGACCAGCTTCTGAAAGTCCTTGCCGTTCAGTGGAAGGTCCCGAATTCGCGATTCATCCACCAGGACCGAGACATCCGAGGATTGCGACTGGAGCGCCGGAGCATCCGCGCGTACGGTAACGGTGGTGGTAACTTCGCCAACTGTGAGGCTCAAGGCAAGGGGGACGGTCTGATTGACTTCGACGGTCACTCCCTGACGGAGTAGGCGCTGAAAGCCAGGCTTTTCGATAGCCAGGTCATAGATACCTGGCTGCAGCCCTGAGATCTGGAAACGGCCAGTGGAGTCGGTTTCGACATTCTGCCGGAAGTTTGTCGCCGGACGAGTGACCACAATCTTTGCCGTCGCGATGGCCTGAGATGACGGGTCCGTCACGGTTCCAACAAGAGAGCCATTGACCGTCACCTGCGCGAGAAGGGTAGCCGCAAAAAGAAGCGCCGTAAGAGCTTGCGTTGATAATGAGAACACTTTATCATGATAAACGTTCGTCTCGATTTTGCAAGGCCAAGTTAGGAGAAAAATGTCTAAACCCCGAAGGTTGTCGCGCGCCTATGCTCTCGTGTTGGTGAGCTCTGGGCTATCTCTCTGGACCGCGTCCGGAGCGGAGTTTACCGGGCAGGTGTGGGACAGAAGCGGAGGAAATGTCGCTGGCGCAAGTGTGGCGCTCCGCCGTGGTCTAATCCAACTCCGCACGAGCAGTGATGAGAGCGGCGGCTTTCGATTTGCCGGCGTCGAGGCCGGAGCTTATCGTGTGGAGGTGATCCGTAGCGGATTCGAGGTCTTCTCGAAGAATGTGGAGATTCGAGAGGCCGCCAACGAGTCGCTGCGAATCGAGTTGGCCGTTGCGGGCCTGATGGAATCGGTAGTCGTGACGACGGAGGCGGATGGCTATCGACCGGAATCCTCCACGATGGGAACGAAATTGGATCTTCCACTATTGGACACGCCACAAGCGATCGGCGTGGTGAGCCGTGCGCTAATCGAAGATCGTGGTCTGTTGCGAGTGGCTGAGGCGGCGGATAACGTGAGCAGCGTCAGGGCCAGTCCCGGCTATGGCGGCCTCTCGTCCGGCAATTTTTATATCCGCGGTTTCCGGAGCACTTTCAGCGGAGGCAACCTGCGCGACGGGTTTCGAGATTACACCTTCCTCTCATCTCGCGACGTGCAAGGCATCGAGCGAATCGAGTTTCTTAAGGGTCCATCATCGATTCTTTATGGGCAGGCTGAAGTTGGCGGCATCACGAACACCGTGCTGAAAAGACCGCAGCCACAGCGCTTCGTGACGGTTGGCTTGCAGGCTGGGGGCTACGGTCTCTGGCGGCCAACTCTCGATCTGAACACGCCCTTGAACCGCTCCGGCACGGTGCTATTCCGATTGAACGGCGCTTATGAGAAGGCTGACAGCCATCGGAACTTCGTTCAGCACGAAAGCCAGTATCTGTCTCCCGCGCTCATCTGGCGGATTCGTCCGCAGACGCAGTTGCGTGTGCAAGCAGAGATGCAGCGCTATCGCTACCTCTTCGATACCGGCTATGTTCCCGAGCCTGAGAGCCTGACGCTTCCGCGGTCAAACTACTATGGCGAACCGGGCTTCAACAATTCAACAACGCAGCAGGGATCGATCAGCATCGAGTTCACCCATAGTTTCAGTGAGCGCTGGAACTATCGCGGCGCATTGAATGCCCTTCAATCCGAAGGTTCGATGCGCTACGCCAACCCCA
>JBGSME010000749.1:0-2897 GCA_041740335.1 Bryobacteraceae bacterium
TGGTCACCGAGATCGATGCGCTCGGCCTGCATGGACCGCGGCCTGAGCAGCGCGATCGAACCGGGCATCGCGACTGCCGCCACTTCGCCCGCGACCGGCGACTCCACGGGTGGAAGCGCCACGTCTAAAGCCGACGGCCGAGCCCCAAGCGCCCATTGCCCTTCCACGCGCTGCGCAGCAAGGTTGATGCGGGCTACTTTCTGTTCCTCGCAGAGCACCCATAACGACCCGCCTCCCGGCGCGAGCCGCATCTCGATTCCGTGCCCGGGAAGCCGCACCCGTCCGGCCACCGAAAGCGTGCTCGGGTCAATGCGCACCACCTCGGCGGTGGAAGGCACCAGGGCGTAGACGAACCGGCGAATCGGATCGGCAACAACGGCGGTGGGATTCCCGGCAAGCCCGATGTGGCGGACCACGGCAAAAGCGGTCAAGTCCACCGCCGCCACCGCCTTGCCGTCGGAATTGGCAATGAAGGCGTGGCCTTCGAATCCAGTGGCGCGGTCCCGGCGGCCGCAACTGCCCGTCCAAACGCCTACTCCGGCCGCGATTGTGGCGTTCCAGACACCGTTGATGAAGAATCGCCGTTTCAAGATGTCTCCGATCCCCTATAATTGTAATTTGGAAAGCGCGGCTGCTGTTGCGTTTTCGAAAGTTCAGTCGAAGAGCAGTTCCCCCAAAATGGAAGCCCTGAAAAAGAAGTTGCAACTGGAAGTTCAGACCCTCGAGCACGAACTTCACGTCGATTTGCCGCGCGAGATCTCCCGCGCCCGCGCGCTCGGCGACTTGAGCGAGAACGCCGAATACCACGCCGCAAAAGAACGGCAGCGGCTGGTGGATTCCCGGCTGTCGCAGTTGAAGTCCCGGTTACGCGACATGTCGATGGTGGACATGACAAAGATCCCTCACGACCGCGTGGGGCTGGGCTCGATTGTGGTGGTGCTCGACACGGACAAGGATGAGGAAATCACCTACAGCCTCGTTCTGAGCGAAGAGGCCGACGCCAATCAGGGCCGGATTTCGACCACCTCGCCGATCGGCCGCGGACTGCTGGGCAAGGAAGTGGGCGACGAGGTCCGCATCGTAATACCGGGCGGGGTGAAACGGTTCGAGATTCTACGGTTGACCACGATTCACGACGTGGCCTAGGCGGGAGCGCTGTGTTACCCTGGACCGGTTGGTACCATTGCAGGACTGAGTTCAGCAAGGATGGAGTCGTAACAGCATGACGTATACACGAGTGATCGGCTTGGCGTGCGACACCATCATCAGCCGGATCGTGTGGGTGCTTTCGGCGTTGCGGATTCACCCCAATGTCCTCACCGCGGTGGGCCTCGGAATCAATATCGTCAGCGCCGTATTTCTGGCGAAGGGCAATTTCTGGACCGGCGGGTGGATCATGGTCGGCGCGTCCCTTTTCGACATGGTCGACGGCCGCGTGGCGCGCGAGACGCGCAAGGTGACCCGCTTCGGCGGCTTCCTCGATTCGGTGCTGGACCGGTATTCCGATCTCGCCCTCCTCATGGGTCTGCTGGTCTACTACGGCAACATCAACCGCAATCTCTATGTTGTGCTGACGGCGGTGGCGATGACCACATCGGTGATGATCAGCTACACCCGGGCGCGAGCCGAAAACACGATCCCAAAATGCAAGGTGGGATTCATGGAACGGCCAGAACGAATGGTGTTGATGATGATTGGGTCTCTGTTTGACCGCATCGCGCCGGTGCTGTGGGTGATCGCGGTTTTGGGCACGGTCACGGTGATCCATCGGATTGTCTACACGTATTGGCAGACCAAGCATCTCGAGGATGCGCAGTTGCGCGCGGTGCCGGCATCGGCGGAGCCTGCGCGCCGGTCCGGGGACTGATCGCCGGGTCCGGCACAGTCGATGCGCTGGAAGTCGTAACGACAAAGTCATTACAGGCTTACATTCTCAATTCGTAGATACGATTCTCCTGAGCATCACAAAATAGGCCCAGTGAAGCGCGACACACTGAATATCCGTATCAGACCGGAACTGCGCGAGCTGATTGACCACGCTGCCTCGCTCGTGGGCAAGAACCGGTCAGATCTCGTGCTGGAGGCGGCTCGGCGCGCGGCCGAAGCGGCGGTGCTTGACCGTACAGTCTTTTCGGTGGAGCCAAAGGTGTACGAAGAGTTCCTGGCGCGTTTGGATGCGCCGCCCATTCCGAACGCCCGGCTGCGCCGCACGCTCGAGACACCCGCCCCGTGGGACAAGTAGAGAGGCTGTCGCCGCCCGAGTTCCTGTCGAACACTCACAATTTTGAGAACTTCGACTCCGGAGTGCCGGTGCTCGACGACTGGTTGCGCCCGGCAGGCACGGGCCAATCCCGTGAGCGGCGCGACACGGACCTACGTCGTCTGCGAAGGGAACGCCCGCATTGCCGGTTGCTACGCGCTCGCTTCCGGCGTGGTGCCGGTCACCGGCGCCGCCGGCCGCTTCAGGCGGAACGTGCCAGATCCGATTCCCGTCGCGATACTGGCCCGATTGGCCGTGGATAAGGGCTGGCAGGGTGAAAGGGATTTGCCGGGCGTGGCGCTCGGCTTGGTTCCGAGTCAGAAGGAGCCAATGACACTCATGGTGAAATTGGCTGGCGTTCTGGAGGTCCCGCGGATTCCCGGCAAGAAAAACCCTTAGCAGTCATCTGAGTAGTTCCTGGCGCAGGTCATCCTACCCGCCACGTCACAATTTTCCACCGCCAATCCGGCAGATGGTTCTTGACTGGATCTACTCAGGCTAGCCCGACTTTCGCAGTTCGCGTCTCAAACGAACGATTTTCAGGGTGATTTTCGTTGTAAGTGATTGAGGCCACGTTCGGCGAAAGTGAAAAGGGCGTGTAGTGAAGACCTACCCTCTTCCATTGCGGGGCGGGATC
>JBGSME010000750.1:0-9592 GCA_041740335.1 Bryobacteraceae bacterium
ACATCATTTGTTAGCACTTTCACAACGGAGAGCACCCATGACCCCCACCACCCCGCACCGCGACTTCCGCCAGGACGTCACCGACGCCATCATCCAAATGCTCGAGCAAGGCGTCGCCCCCTGGCAAAAACCCTGGCAACCCGGAGCCCTCCAGCTCCCCTTCAACCCCACCTCCGACCACGTCTACCGCGGCGGCAACGCCCTCCACCTCATGGCCACCGCCGCCAAGCGCAACTTCGCCGATCCCCGCTGGCTCACCTACAAACAAGCCCAGGAAAACGGTTGGCAGGTCCGCCAAGGCGAGAAAGGAACCCACATCGAATACTGGCAGTTCCCCGACCGCGCCGACCCCGACGCCCAAGCCGACCACGCCCTCGACACCGGACCCACCACCCGCGCCCCCATCCACCGCGTCTACACCGTCTTCAACGCCTCCCAAATCGACGGCATCCCCGCCTACGAACCCAAGCACCACCAGGAGTGGGAAGTCGTGCAGTCCGGCGAAGACATCCTCCGCAACTCCGGCGCCGCCATCCATCACGATCAAAACGATCGCGCCTTCTACAGCCGCACCGCCGACGAGATCCACCTCCCGCTCCAAGCCGCCTTCCCCTCCGCAGCCGACTACTACGGCACCGCCCTTCACGAACTCTCGCACTGGAGTGGCGCGCCCCACCGACTGAACCGCGCGACGCTCACCGAAAGCTACACCCACGGCGACCCCAACTACGCCAAGGAAGAACTCCGCGCCGAACTCGCCAGCGTCTTCCTCGCCGCCGAACGCGGCATCCCACACAACCCCGAGCAGCACGCCGCCTACGTCGGCGCATGGATCGAAGCGCTCAGCAAAGACAAGAACGAGATCTTCCGTGCCGCGAAGGACGCGCATCAAGCCGCCGACTTCCTCATCGCGCTCGAACGCGAACGCTCGCCCGAAGCCGCACTCAAAGCTATCCGCCAAGCCGCCGAAACGCCGCGGCGCGAGACCTCCGAGTGGGCCGCGCAATACGAGCCCGGCTCCCAAACCGTCGACATCACCGAAAAGGACTCCGCTACCGAACGCCGAAGCGCCACGCAGAACGCGAAGCTCCATCAGGAGCAGATTCTCGATAACCAGGTCGACGGCCGCAACGCACCACCGCAGTCGGACCTTCAACGTTCCTTTGACGACGCACACCTCCGCGCCCAACACCATCTCGGCGCCGCCGCCCGAACCTACGCCGCCCACACCGATAGCGGCAACTATCGCGGAACCATCATTGACCACACGGACCACCACATCCTGCAGAAGCTCAACTCCGGCTCCACCGTCGCCCACCCCACGCACCTGCTCCCGCAACTCCCCGCCATCGGCGACGCCGTCCGCATCCGCTACTCGCACCACCGCGCCACGGTGAACCCCTTCCAGCAACGCGCCAAAGCGCAAGGCCTCGAACGATGAACCCGCGCGGCCTCTACAGAACGCCCAAGGACCCCGGCTACATCGGCGGATATCAATGGAAGCCCGCTGCGGCCGGACTCGCACTCCTCCTTCTGTCGAACATCGCCTCCACCCAATTCGTCGCCTCGCGATTCCACTTCCAGCCCGCCCTCGGTCCCGCGCTCATCCGCACACCGGACTTCGCCCTCTACCAACCCTTCGCTTGGGCCACGTGGCTCCTCACGCACGCAAGCAGCGACAGCCCGCGAGTCCGAATGAACATCCTCGCCGGCGCATTGATCGTCGTCACCGGCAGCATGGCGACGATCGGCATCTTCGCCGCGATCAATCTCCGCCGCACACGCAAGCTCTCCGAGAACACCGAAGACCTCCACGGCTCCGCCAAGTGGGCCACCGCCGACGACGTCGCCAACACCGGACTCCTCGGCACCACTCAAGGCGTCTACGTCGGAGCTTGGTTCGACCCAGCCGAAGATCAACTCCGCTACCTCCGGGACGACGGTCCCTCGCACGTCCTCGCCTTCGCGCCAACCCGCTCCGGCAAAGGCGTCGGACTCGTCATTCCCTCCCTCCTCATCTGGCCGGAAAGCTGCGTCGTCTACGACATCAAGGGCGAGAACTGGGCCAAGACCGCAGGATTCCGCGAACGCGCCGGGCAAGTCTGCTTCAAGTTCTCGCCCGTTGAAACCGAGAACGGTTCCCGCTTCAACCCGCTCGCTGAAATCCGCATCGGAACCCCGCGCGACGTCTCGGATTCGCAAAACGTCGCCGACATGATCATCCGCACCGGCGAGGACTCCCCGCAGGAACGCTACTGGCAGGACGCGGCCTGTTCCATCACCACCGGCATGATCCTCCACGTCTGCTACGCCGCCGCGCAGCAAGGCAAGGTCGCCTGCCTTGCCGACCTCTCCCGCGTGTTCACGCACCACAACATGAGCTTCCGCGAAGCGCTGCTCGAACTCGAGAACTTCCCGCACGACCCCGACCACAACCTCCGCTGGCTCACGCCCTCCGGCGAACGAACCGCGACGCACCCCGTGGTGGCGGAGAAAGTACGTGAGATGCTCGACAAAGAAGACAAAGATTTCAGCGGAGTCCTCTCCACGGCCAAGACCGCACTCGCGCTCTACAGCGATCCGCTCGTCGCGCGAAACACCGCCGCCAGCGACTTCACCATCAACGATCTCGTCAACCACGCGCGCCCCGTCTCGCTCTATCTCGTCGTGCCGCCCAGCGACAAACTCCGCCTCCGCCCACTCATCCGCCTCATCTTCACTCAGATCGTGAACCGCCTCACCGAGCGCATGGAGTTCCAGGCCGGGGCGCAGAAGCAGAATCAACACCGGCTGCTGTTCATGATCGACGAGTTTCCATCGCTGAAGCGCATGGAAGTCTTCAGTGACGCGCTCTCCTACATGGCCGGCTACGGCATGAAGGCGTTCCTGATCACGCAGGACATCCGGCAAATCGTCGACGAGTACGGTCCGAATGAAAGTATCGTCTCGAACTGCCACGTCCGCATCGCCTACGCGCCTAACCAGTACGACACCGCCGAGCTTCTGTCCAAAATGGCCGGTACGAAGACCGTGCAGAAGGCGAGCTTCAACTACTCCGGCTCCCGGCTCGCGCCGATCATGTCGCATCTCAACGCGAGCGTGGAGCAGGTCGAACGGCCGCTGCTAACGCCAGACGAAGTGATGCGCCTTCGCCCGCCGAAGAAGTCCGGCCGCGGAAACAAGGAACGAATTGTCGCGCCCGGCGAAATGCTCATCTTCGTCTCCGGCAACTATCCGATCCTCGGCACGCAGATGCTCTACTTTGCTGACCCCGTTCTCGCCAAACGCGCCGCCATCCCACCGCCCGAAACGTTCTTCACCATCGCACGCGGCAATCTGCTCCCGCAGCCGCCCTCCGGCAGAACACCGAATGTCATCAGCCGCGCCGAACAAGATCCTACCGGCGGCGACGGTCCCAGCCCCATGGAAGAAGCCTTCGAAGCCGCGCTCGACCACGGGGCATTCATCAACCAACTCGAGCAGCGCCGCGCGGCGCAGCTCTCAGAAAAACAGTGAGGTGATCCACCATGCAGATGAACCGTATCGAACTCGCCGGCTATCTCGGCGCAGATCCACAAACCCGATTCCTCGCCAGCGGAACCAAGGTCGTTACCGTCCGCCTGGCCGAAAGCTACCGATTCACCACGCGTGACCAGAAGGAGCAGGAGCACACCAACTGGCACAACCTCGTCTTCTACGGACCCCTTGCCGACCTCGCCGAAGGCTTCCGCAAAGGCCTGAACATTGCTGTCGAAGGGCAGTTGCAGGTGCGCCAGTACACACCCGCCGACGGCCACAAGCGGACCCACTACGAAGTCATCGTCCGCTCCACGCACGCCATCGCGCGTACGGAAAGCGAGCCGCCGCCCGAACTCCAGCAGCCCCCGCAGGACACCACCAATGAAGCCGATTTCTATACTGGCCGCGCTTAGCGGCATCGCCTTCTTCTCCGGCGTCCGCATCAACACGAGCTACTCGCTCCCCATGGGCATCTACCTCCGGACCGCAGACCCCACCGCGCCCTACATCGAGTTCTGTCCGGAGGGGCGCTTCGCCGCCGAGTCAAGCGAGCGCGGTTACCGAACTCGTGGACTCTGCCCGGACGGCGCAGTCCCGCTGCTCAAACCCGTCGTCGCCACCGAGGGCGACCGTGTCGATGTCTCGAACGAAGGCATCGCAGTCAACGGACGCCTGCTCCCGCAGACCGCGCCCGTCGCGCACGATCGCCTGGGACGGACACTGCAATCCTGGCCGGTGGGCGCTTACTTGGTCGGCGCCGGACAGGTGTGGGTCGCGTCCACATACAACCGCGGATCATACGACAGCCGCTACATGGGTCCGATCCCTGTTCGTCTGATCCGAGCGCGACTGAGGCCGCTATGGACATTCCAGCGATAGCAGCCGCCGCAGCCATTGGCTTCGCTGCCTGGAGCGGCCGACCCGAGTTGATCGGACTCGCCGCGCTCATGCCGTGGCTTGTCTTCCGCCAGCAGACGCGCACAGCCGCCTTCCTCGTCGCCGCCGCCTACTACGGCGCGGCCAACTGGCCCATCGTTCCCGGAGTCCTCGGCTTCTATGGTGTCGAGGGCTCCATCCCGCTCGGCCTCACCTTCTGGCTCAGCGCCACGCTACTCCAATCCCTTCCATGGATGCTCCGCTCACCACTGGCCTACGTCGCGAGCGTGCTTCCGCCGCTCGGAATCATCGGCTGGGCATCACCGCTCACCGCCGCTGGAATCCTTTTCCCAGGCATGGCCTGGTGCGGATTGGCAGCGATCATCTTCCTGCCGCTGGTCTCCCTCCGCATAACAGTCGCCTTAGCCATCGCGGCGAACCTGCTCTACCCCGGCGACACCGAACCGCCAGACAACTGGGAAGCCATCAACACCGAGTTCGGCCGCATCGCCGACCCCATCGTCGAGTTCCGAGCCGCCGAATCGATCCAACGCCAATGCCACGACTCGAACAACCGTGTGCTGGTCTTCCCCGAACTCATCGTCCCCAAGTGGACCGAATCCACCGAAGCATTCTGGGACCACGCTGGCACCACCGCGCTAGTCGGCGCCGGACTCCCGATCCCCGGCTCGCGCCGCTACGACAACGTCGTCCTCGTCCCCGGCCCCGAACGCCGAGTCTTCCGCCAACGCATCGCGGTGCCGATTGCGATGTGGAAGCCGTTCGAAGACTCCGGAGTCCCGATGCGCCCATTCGGACCGCCGATCCTCGAAATCGACGGCCAACGCGCCGCCATCCTGATCTGCTACGAACAACTGCTGGCCTGGCCTATCCTCCACTCCGCGCTCGCCAACCCAACCCTCATCGTCGGCCTCGCCAACAACCACTGGGCGAAGGGGACCCCGATCCCCGCCGCACAACAAGCCGCCGTGACCGCCTGGGCACGACTCTTCCGCTTACCCAAGCTCCTGGCGGTGAACACCTGAACAACCGGAGGTATCAAAATGGCAACGCTCAACACGATGCCCGTTCAGTCTTCGACAACGCAACTTCTCAAAGCCCCCGACGTCGCCGGCTACCTCGGCTGCTCGGTGGCGCAAGCGTACAAGCTGATGCAGGCCGGCTTGATTCCGACCATTCGCATCGGACGCAGCATTCGCGTGCCGCAGAAGGCACTCGTTTCCTGGATCGAAAGGAACACCCGCCCCGGCGCCGGTGGTCCGGCCGCCGCCTGAACAGAACATGCCACGCAAACGAAAACGCCGAGCGGCCGGCGAAGGCTGCATCATCAACCTACCCGACGGCCGCTTCGCCGCCAAGATCCGCGCCGGGCACGACGCCGTCGGCAAGCCGATCCTGCTCAAGAAGGAGTTCAAGACCGAGAAGCAGGCGCAGGAGTGGCTGACCAAGACCCGTTTCGACCAGCAGGCCGGCGCCGTAGTCACGCAGACGCGCATGACCGTCGCGCAACTACTCGACCGCTGGATGGAGGAAGTAGTCCAGCGTCGTGTGAAGCCCAAAACAATCGTGCATTACGAGGGAATGGTGAAGCACCTGAAGGAAGGTCCCCTCGCCGGCGTCCAGATCGCGAAGCTGACCACGCCGCGAGTCCAGGCGTTCCTGAACGAGAAGCTCGACTCCGGCCTCGCCCCGAAAACCGTGAAGCACATCCGCGACACCCTCCGCGCCGCGCTAAACGTAGCGATGGACGAGTGGGAACTGATCCAGAAAAATCCGGCGAAGAAGGCTTCGCCAGGTAGGATCGAGAAACCGGCTATACGAGTCTTCACCGTATCCGAGGCCACGCGTTTCCTGGAAGCAGTCCGTGGCCACCGGTTGGAAGCGCTGTTCACCGTCGCAATCGCTTTGGGCCTTCGGCGGGGCGAAGCCCTTGGACTGCGCTGGTCTGACTACGACACGGGCAAGAAAACCCTCCGCATCGAAAAGAGCCTCGACTTCCTCAAAGGGCAGTTCGTACTCGGCGATACCAAGACGCCAAAGAGCCGCTCCACCCTACCGCTGCTGCCATTCGCGGTAGCCGCGCTGGACGAGCGTGGCCGGACCGAGCAAGAAGACCGGAAAGCGGCCGGTGAAGTCTGGGCAGGCAACGACTGGAACTTGATCTTCACGACTTCCGTGGGGACACCGATCATCCCCCGAAACCTTCAAAGGACATTTGACGCGATCCTCAGACGCGCCGGCCTCCCAAAGATCCGCCTCCACGATCTGCGCCATTCGGTCGTCACCCTATTACTCGCGCGCGGAGTCCCGCTCGCGATGATCTCCCGCTATATCCGGCACGCCAGCATCCTCACGACAATGGACCTTTACGGGCACTTGGCGATCGACGATCTGACCGCAGTCACTGACGCGCTCGAAAGCGTCTTCGCGCCGGACGAAGAGCCAGACTGACGCACCGATCTACCCCGACCGACAGGCAGAAAACACCCAGCTCGAACTGGAGGTCGGCAAACACGCAGACTACGCAACTGTTGAAAAGAAACCAGCAGAAGTGGTCGGGGCGAGAGGAATCAAACCCCCGACTCCTGGTCCCGAATTATGATTCCGGGGTCCCATGCTTCCATGGGCGTCCATTTTTCGATGACTTCCCAATGGTCTATGGGAGCCGCCGTCCATGATTTCCGCCCGCATCCGCTCCGGTTGCTACCAGCTTAGCTGCCGGACCCTGGTGCAGCCTTGGGCAAGTCAGACCCCTGTACCCTTTTCATGAGCTGAGCAATGCGCTATGACATTGAGTAGCTCGGCCCGCTGGTCCCCCCCCGCGAAGCGGGGGGCTTGATGAGTTGGGCCGCCTCAAAGGCGGTCGGTCCGTCGGGTTAGGCGTCGCGCCAAGCGCGCCTTGAGGTGAACGATCAGAAGCTTCCGCTGGCGCCATCCGCGAGATCCTGCTCGCGGATGTACTGGCGCACTTGTTCTAGTTCGAAGCCCACGGTGGATACCGCGTAGCCGCGAGCCCAAAAGTGCTCTCCCGTGAAGTTGCGTTCCTTACCGGACAAGCGCGCGATGGCGATCGCGCTCTTGCCCTTCAGGAACCCGATTACAGAGGACACCGGATGCTTCGGCGGGATGGCAATGCACAGGTGCACATGGTCGGCGTGGAAGATTTCTCCCAGTTGCCGACGCGTCTGGCCAAAGATGGCATTGCGTCGACGCTTGGGCACAAACACGACGTGGTATTTACAGTCCCATTTGGAATGGGATAGACTCTGGTAACCTCAGACATAAATCCTCTCCTATCGCTGGTCATCAAGCCACTGGGAGAGGATTTTACGCCCGACCATACTCCCGGAACGGTCAAACCTGTTCCAGTCTCACTGGTCGAACCAGTGGCTTGCTCATCTCAGTCATCCTCGCTCGACAGCTTGTAGGACGCCTGCGCGCTATCCAGCAACGCAATAGCACCTTCGATATGCGCACCCCAGCCTACGTGCATAAACTGGTGCTCCACAATGTCCTTGTTTTCGACCTTGATTGTCGGGCTGAATCCGAGGGCGAGGTGATGCGTACGAGACTGGATGGCCCAGATGCGGCCGTGGCGATCGAAGATTGGTCCTCCGCTCTGACCACGAAGTCCTGGTGTCGAGGTCTCCACTATCTTGACTACTCGTCCGCCTTTCCTTTCCACAAAACCCCGCGTGAAAATTCCGTCGTTGGGGAAAGGCGGCACCGGGAGGCAACTCGGGTCAAGCTCAAACAGGCCACTGTCCTCGTGAAACCGTGCACGGATATCGACAAACGGAAAACCCAATCGACATAGAGAACTCCCGGTCAGCATGCGATTCTTGGGGTGCATCAATGTTGGGAATTCGCCCCCAACCCATTTCGGATCGAACGGCTTTAGCCGGCCGACTGCTAGATCAGCATCGGTGTCCATCAGGATCTCGGTCAATTCCGCGTCAAAGTTCCCCCAGCGAACAGCTTGGTTTGTGATCCAATCGTTGTTTTTCTTGGTTTCGCCAATTCTTTTGCGGCGGACTTTCTCACTGAGATTGGTATCAGCCTGGATTTGAGCGATTTGTTTGTTCCTTGCCTGCATCTCCGTCGAATCTAGTTCAGCCTGCCTTAAGCTGGTGATTACGTGAGCAGCCGTAACTATCCAACCATCTTCATTGACGACAACGAATGTCGCGATGCCCGAAGTGATTCTTCCGTCGAACCTCCGCATTGAATAGACGACGGGTGCGGTGTACTTTTCAACAGACCGTAGTATGACGGAGAACACGATTCTGGCGGCTCCTTTGGTTTCTCGCTGGTGGTGTGCCTCGGGCTACGCCATGCAGCCCCTTCAACGAAGGGGCCCCAGGCGCATCCCCGCCAATCATGATACACTTTCCGCTTGCTTGATACGATAGAAGGGAACAGGCTTGAAACCATGGGAACACTAGGAGACATCAAGAGCAACTCGGCCTTCTTGGGCAACGTGATTGCGTGGACACCGGCTGAAGGCACCTACGTCTTCGACGCCGAGTCACCAGCCCATGTGATTCTGACGACACCTACTGAAGAAGACCCGGAGTCGTCGAAGTTGTCGTTCATCGCACACGTGCAACCCTCGGCAGGTTGATCCGCTTTGGGTCGGCGCGGATCGGATTCCGCCCCCGCACGGTTCGAATCAGTCGAGACCTCGGTAGTACTCCGGGCCCGATAGTTTGGTTGCCGCCACCCGTCGGCAGTGTAGAGTCTAGGTCGAGACCGGATGTTGCTAGCAAGACCACCCGGCCTCTAAACCACGAAAGGCGAGATTTGTCGCTAAGTAATCTATGACGCATTATCGCATCCCCCATCACTGACGGCTGGTCTCCGCATGGGAGACTCGCAATGTCCGAGAAGGGCACGCCCGCTGTTTCTACCGCGAACCCGGCCCCCGTGTCCAACGGCAACGCCAAGAAGAAGAGAAGAACCCTGTCCCGGCCGCCACGCCGGAACACCACGCCGAACCCGGCACGCCAGCATCCTCACCACAATGGACCTCTACGGACCTCGGGGGACACCCAAAACCGGCCAATGAGGGACACCTGAAAACCGGCCAATAGAGAATCAAGCAAGACATTGAGAAACGGTGGGGCATACGCTTCATCGAGTGAGCAATGTCTTGAACGAAGAGAAACGACAACAA
>JBGSME010000751.1:0-4150 GCA_041740335.1 Bryobacteraceae bacterium
GGCCGATGCCGCGGCGGCGCGAACGAATGCCTCATCCCCGGCGGACTCAGCGCCCCGCAAACGATGGTTCACATGCAACACCATCAAGCTGAGTTCCAGGCGCGGGGCGAGTTCGGCCAACACGCGCAGGAGGGCCACCGAGTCAGACCCGCCTGACACCGCGACACCGACCCGGTCTCCAGCGGCGAACATGCTATAACGAGAAATGGTTTCCGCGACGCGATCGAGCAATTGGAACGCCCCAACTTACTTATTGTAGGACCTCGCGCCGCGCCAGCCTCCCTCTTCGCATGGAACACGTCTACGAACGCGCCAAGAAAATCAAGCTGCTATTGATGGATGTCGACGGGGTGTTAACCGACGGCCGCATCTACTTTATTCCCGGCGCCGGCGGGGAATGGACTGAGACAAAATCCTTCGACACCCAGGACGGCCTCGCTCTGCAGTGGCTGCATTCAAAGGGAATCCGCACGGGGGTGATCACCGGGCGCAACTCACCGGCCGTCGAACTACGCGCCTCCTCGGCCCACATGGCGTATTGTTATCAGGGCCACCTCGGGAAGATCCCGATCATTGAGGAGATCCTGGCCGACTCCAAACTGGCACCGGAAGAGATCGCCTACGTGGGTGACGATTTCACCGATGTGGTCGTGTTCCGCCGGGTGGGGTGGGGCGTCGCCACGGCCAACGCCCGTAGTGAAGTGAAGCAATCGGCGCACTATGTCACCACCGCCGCGGGCGGGTATGGCGCTATTCGCGAAGTGGCCGAGATTCTGCTCAAGACGCAAGGCTACTGGGACGAGGTTCTGGAGAAGTACGAGATTGGCCGCGACGACTGAGCGGCGCGAAAAAACGGGGATCCTGATTCATGCCGCCAGCGGACCGGGCGTGCTGCATGAATTGACCGGCGCGATCGCGCGCCACTCGGGCGATATCACATCGGTGGCGATCGTGAGCGCCGACGGCCCTGTCAGTTCCATCTATTTCGAACTGGCGCTGCCGGGCGGGCCGGAAGCGTTGGTGGAGGATTTCCAGGCGCTTCCGATCGTAACCAGCGTGGCGGTTGTCGAGAGCCTGATGCGGGTGTTCGGAAAGCGGATCATCATTGTCGGCGGCGGCGCACAAGTGGGGCAGGTGGCGATCGGAGCGATCTCGGAAGCGGATCGGCACAATATCCGGGGCGAGCATATTTCGGTGGATACGATCCCGCTGGTTGGAGAGCGTCCGCTTGCGCAGGCGGTGCGCGCTGTGGCACGGCTTCCGCGGGCGCGGGCGCTGGTTCTGGCAGGGGCGTTGATGGGCGGAGAGATCGAAGAAGCGGTGCGGGAAGTGCGTGCCCAGGGGCTACTGGTGATCAGCCTGAACATGGCGGGTTCGGTTCCTGACGCCGCGGATCTGGTTGTGACCGATCCGGTTCAGGCGGGTGTAATGGCGGTGATGGCGGTGGCCGATACTGCGAAGTTCAACGTTGCCCGGCTGAAGCGCCGGGTCTTTTAGCTGGGGTCTTCGTTGACGGGGTCGGGGATGCGGGCGGTGAACGTTGCGCCTCTTCCGAGTTCGCTTTCGACGGCGAGGGTACCACCCATCCGTTCGCAGATTTTCCGGCAGATGGCAAGGCCCAGTCCGGTGCCGGCGTATTTGCGGGAGCGGGAGGTGTCCACCTGCGCGAAGGCGTCGAAGATTCTGGAGAGATCCCCGGCGGCGATGCCGATTCCGGTATCGCTGACGCTCCATTCGGTAAAATCGAAGCCGGCGCCGGGCTCACGGCTGACGGTAACGGCGACCTGACCGCCCTGGGTGAATTTACAGGCGTTGCCGATCAGGTTGGTGAGCACCTGATGCATCCGCAAGCGATCCGAGGTGACTTTGCCAACGGTGGCGTCGCAACTGGTGACGAGGCGATTGCCGGAGACGGCGGCCAACGGGCGCAGTTCGTCCTCTACTTCGCGAACGAGAGCATCGGCGCGGAAGGAGGAAACGACGAGCGTCATTTGGCCGGCTTCGACTTTGGCGAGGTCGAGCACATCGTTGACGAGAGCGAGGAGCCGCCGCCCGGAGGTACGGATCTTTGCGGCGTCGCTTGCGAACTCGGGAGCGTTCCGCTCGGCCGCCTCCTCTTCCATCAGTTCGCTATAGCCGATGATGGCGTTGAGGGGCGTGCGCAGTTCGTGACTGACGGCGGCCAGGAAGGCGCTTTTGGCCCGTTCGGCCTCCTGGGCGGCGCTGAGCGCTTCGGCCAAATGCTCCTTCTGGAGACGTAGTTCGGCATTTCGTGCCTCGAGATCGAGCCGCAATTTCTCCAGGCGGACCAGCATTTCGACGGCGTTGGCGTTCGATTGCGCCACCGACTCGGCACGCCGCCGAAGCGCGTCGTTATCGGTGCCGAGAGCCCCGATCCCCAGTGCGCCGATGTGACTCAACCGCTCTACGGCCATCACGGTACATATCGGACGGAACGTAGCGCGTGTGCGTTAAACCTGCATACGAAAAACGCCGATTGAGTAAGGAAGGTCCCCGAATGCCCAGCCGGAGCGCTTTGGCGCGTCCCATTCATCTCGAGCGCCAGGCCGATGTGGAACTGGCGCGCCGCTGTTCGACAGCGATTGTGATTTATCCGGCCTTTCTGTTGATTCTATTCACCTTCACCAGTTACTACGCGGATCACCCACGGCTGTTCACATGGGTAGCGGGCGGTACGGTTCTGCTGAACGGGATCCGCTTGCCGCTGAGCCGCCGCCTCGATTCCACCGCCGATGACGGTCTGCGCAGATGGCGAACTTCCTTTTCGGTGGTCACGGTCAGCAACGGGCTGCTGTGGGGATTCTTCCTGGCATGGACGTTGTTCACCTACGGATATGCCAGCACGCCGTCGTCGATCCTGCTGGTCTCGGTGGCAGGTGCGGCGGCGGGCAGCGTGACAGCGCACGGGAGCCATCTCGCGGTGGTGTATCCATATGTCAGTTCGCTGCTGGTACCGTCGATGCTGGTTCACGCGGGTCTGGTGGGCGGGGACGCCGGGGCGGGGATGTTTCTGATTTTCCTGCTGTACCTTGGCTTTCTTGTGGAGCAGGCCCGTCGAAACAACGGCGTTTATTGGAAAATGCTGATCGACGACGATCAACTGCGGGCTCGCACAATCGAACTGGAGCAGGCACGGGCGGCCGCCGAGCAGGCCAACGAAGCGAAGAGCGCGTTTCTCGCCAACGTTACGCACGAGCTTCGCACGCCGCTGAACGCGATCATCGGCTACACGGAGATGCTGATCGAGGATAGCGCGGAGGGGGTAGACGAGGCGAGGTCCGCCACGGACGATCTTGGCAGAGTGCTTGCGGCGGCGAAGCATCAACTGAGGCTGGTGAATGAGTTGCTCGATTTCGCCAAGGTTGAAGCCGGGCGGCTCGAAGTCCAGTTCGCGCCTTACGATTTTCTGGCGATGACAACGCAAGTGGCCGAGACGATCCGGCCGCTAGCGGCGCGCAATGGCAACCAACTGGAGGTGGCGCTGCCGGAGTCGATCGATCCGGTTACCGGCGACGAGCTTCGCACCAGCCAAAGTTTGTATAACCTGCTCAGCAACGCGTGCAAATTCACCCATAGCGGCGTTGTGCGTCTATCGGTCGACACCGTCAGCCGCGATGGGCGGCGTTGGGTGGAGTGCCGTGTCGCCGATACCGGGATCGGAATTACGCAGGAGCAGATGGGACAACTCTTTCAGCCCTTCTACCAGGCCGATAACACCAATGCACGGCGCTATGGCGGCACGGGCCTGGGGCTGGCGCTGACGCACGACCTGTGTGCGCTCATGGGCGGCACGGTCGAGGTGGAGAGCCTGGCCGGTGAGGGCTCCACCTTCACGATCCGGCTGCCGGTGCGGGCCGCAACGCGGGCGGGTTAGTTTAGGACACAATAGAGAAAGCGAAAGAGATTCGCCGCCGCCCATATGCTACCTCGTCTCGGGTTGATCCTGGCCGCCTTCGCGTTGGCGCCTGCCGGCGCAGTGGCGCAGCCTACCTACACACGGGAAATATCGCGCATCCTGCAGGCCCGATGCACGCTATGCCACCGGCCGAACGACATCGCGCCGTTCGCACTCGATTCCTACGAAGCCGCCGCCGATTTCCGGGAGGATATCGTTCGGGTGATCTCGGAC
>JBGSME010000752.1:0-3003 GCA_041740335.1 Bryobacteraceae bacterium
GCGCGCCGTGTTCCACCGGCGCGGGTACCTCCACAAAGTCCGCCATCGCCGTAAACAATGGATCGAAATCCTTGTAAAGGTTCCCAATCAGGCAGTCCGTCAAATCCCCCCGTAAATCCGGATACTTCATCAGGAAATCGCGAAAACTGAAGTTCGGATTGTAGAACCCGTACACCAGCTTCCGCATCGCCTCGATCGCCTTGCACACCTCTTCGCCGTACTGCGTAAACCGCGCCGCCGACACGTCGCCCGCCGCCAGCGCTTCATCCACGGCATCGGCCGCCAGCATCCCGCCATGCAACGCCAGAAACACGCCCGACGAAAATACCGGATCGAGAAAACTGAAGGCATCTCCAGTCAACACCAGACCATCCGCCGCGCAATGTCGCGACCGGTACGAAAACTCGCCCGTCACGTAATACGGGCCGAACTGCGCGCCCGGCGCCAAGTGGGACTCCAGCCACTTGTTGTTCCTCGCCTCGCGCTGGAAAATCGCCTCCAACTCCCGCGACTCCCGGTACAGATAATCCTTTTCCGCCACCACACCCACCGACACCACATCGTCCGGCAGCGGGATGTACCAGAACCAGCCCTTCTCCGGCACGAACGCCACCGTCGTCGCGCCTTCGTCCAATCCCGGATCGCGCATTGCGCCCTGATAGTAAGTCCATATCGCGATCTTGTTCAGATACGCGTCCCGCACCCGCCATCCCTGCCGGCTCACCGCGAACGCATCGCGCCCCGTCGCGTCTATCGTCATCGGAGCATGAAACTCGCGGGACTCCCCGCCATCCGTAACCGCACGCACGCCCGTCACCGCGCCGTCGTTCCAAAGCAACTCCCGGGCAGTTAAGCCCAACTCCACGCCCGCTCCCTTCTCCCGCGCGTTGTCGAGCAGCATCCCGTCGAACTCGCTTCGCAACACCTGCCACGTCGTCGCCGCCTCATGTTCGAAATGCTGGAAGAAATAAAACGGGACCGACTGCTTGCCCTCCGCGCTCACAAACTGCACGCTGTACTTCTTCGGAAAGTGCGACGCCTTCATCCGCTCGATCAGCCCCAGCCGCTGCAGCGGAAAGTAACAATACGGCAATAGCGACTCCCCTACGTGATACCGCGGAAAATCGTTCTTCTCGAGCACCACCACCCGCCGCCCCTTCTCCGCCAGCAGCGCCGCCGCAGTTGACCCCGCCGGTCCGCCGCCAATCACAATTGCATCGTAGGTGTCCTGCATTCTATCCCTCCCGAGCGTTGCCCTCGCTACGCTGCCCGATGCTCCGGATTGAAGAACTCATGCAGCAGCCGGTCCACCTGTAGCAGACCACGCCGGTTCAATTGAACCCCGTCCGGCTCAATCGACAGATATCCTTCCTCCCGCAACTGTGCAAGCGGCGGCGCAAAACGCTCATGAATATTGATGCCGAACTTCTGCTCAAAGTAAGATTTTTCTACCCGGCCCAGTTTCATCTGCAGGATCATCTCCCGGATCAGCCGCTCATCCGCGTTCGGCGTCAATGCCCGGTACACCGGCAACTCCCCCCGATGCACCCGCGCAATGTAGCTCTCAAACTCGTGGTCGTTCTGGAAATGCGTCCCCTGCACGTGTGAGAACGACGCTACCCCCAGCCCCAACATATCCGCCCCGCGCCACAACAAATCGCGATAGAGAAAGCTCGCGTTCTCTTTGCTGCGCACCGCCGTGTACGCGCTCCCGATCGTATATCCTGCCTTCTCCAATTCCGCGAATGCATATTCGATCCACCCGCGCTTCACTCGCCACGTCGCCACCGGAGCCGCCGTCTCCCCATACACTTTCATCTCTTTGAAAATCGTCGTATTGTACGGGACCTCCATCTGGTAAATCGTAATCGCGTCCGGTTCGAGCGCAATCGCCCGCGCCACACAGTCCTTCCAGTTCTCTTCCGTCTCCCCCATCATCCCCGCGATCAGATCGATGTTGATCTGCTGGAATCCCACCTTCCGCGCCAGTTCATACGACGGCACTATGTGCTTTTCACCATGCGCACGGCCGTTCTTGTTCAGAATCTCTTCGTTAAAATTCTCCACCCCAAGGCTCAGCCGCGTCACGCCGATCGCCTTGATCGCCTCCAGCTTCCCTTCCGTAATCGTCCCCGGCTCGCACTCGAACGCGATCTCCTTGGCCTCATCCCACGGAAACAGCCGCTTGATCCGCTCCACTAGCCCCGCCAGTTGCGTCGACGAAATATACGATGGCGTCCCCCCGCCAAAATAAACGAACGTCGGCTTCCTCCCCCCCACAAACGCCTTCCCCGCGTACAGCGCCGCCTCGGCCGCCACTGCGTCCAGATACCGCTCCACCTCGCCCGAGTTCTTGTCCGTATAAACCTTGAAGTAGCAGAAGTGGCACCGCTTCCGGCAAAACGGAATGTGGATGTACATCCCCAGTGGCGATTCCACCGCCGGCGCTCGATCGATTACCGCCAGCGCCTCGCTTGCCTTCTCCGGCTTCCAGAACGAGTACGGCGGGTAGTTCGACACAAAGTAGCTCCCCGCTCTCGTCTCGTCATCGTGTCCGTTCCCGCGTTGATCGCTCATAGATTCTTAGGCGAACGCCCACCGATGCCCGTTACCGCGCAATCAGCAGGGATTCGATCCAAGTATAACAACCCGCCGTTTTTTACTCCCCAGACAGCACTAACGCCGCCGCCCCCGCTACCCCGTCCGGCACTCCAGGCCCCACCAGCCCCACTTCACGACCCAGAAACCGCCGCGTCCTTCCATCAATCTCCGCTCGCAGCGGACCGAACAACGCCTCCCCGGCCCCAGCAATCCGCCCGCCCACAATCACCACTTCCGGATCGAACACGAACAACAACCCCGCTATCGCCCCGCCCAATCCGCGCACCGCCCGATCCACAATTCCACGCGCCACCCTGTCCCCCCCCGCCGCCGCTCGAAACACCGCCTCGCACGTCACCTCGCCCTCCGCCAGCGCCGTATCGCACCCCGCATGCACCCCCC
>JBGSME010000753.1:0-2846 GCA_041740335.1 Bryobacteraceae bacterium
CGTACTGCTTCCCGGAAAGCAAGTCTTCGAAGGTGCCGCCCATGCCGCCGGGGAGCCGGATGATCGTGTCCTCCCACATCCCCCCTCCGGAGCCCCACACGCCGGCGTCCGGCGCCAACGCCACGAAAAATCGCCCCACAACCGCGATCACGGTTCGCCCTCCCGCTCGCCGCGCAAACGCCACCACATGGTCCCGCCGCGCCCCCTCCACATCCAGCGGTTCATAAGACCCGTCTGTAAATACCTCCGCCCACCGCCGCCGCAATCGCAGCCCCTCCACCGTCACCCACATCTTCACCCGCCCGTCGAATCCATCGGCCAGCAATTGCCGAAGCCATCCCGCGCGATCGTCCGCGGGCGCTTTCAACTGCGCCAGCGCCTCACTGAGCTGCTCGAAATCCACCGGCCGCCGGTTGTCCGGGTCCACCAGCGTCAGGTTCCAAAACTCCGTCCCTTGATAGAAATCCGGAACGCCCGGCGCGCACAGCTTCAGCACCAATTGCGACAGCGAGTTCAAAATGCCATACCGGCTCAGCCGCCCCCGGAACGCCGCCAGGTGCGTTCGGAAACGCGCCGACCGCTGCCCTGTCAGGCTCCTGGTTACAAAATCGGACACCGCCTGGTCATACGCCTCCGATGCGTGCACCCAACTGGTGTGCGTCTTCTTCTCCTTCGTCGCCTTGCGCATGTACTGCCGCATCCGTTCCACGAACTCCTCGCCGGGCTCCTCCGCGGACCCCATTGGCCAAGCCGCCAACAGCGCCTGATAGTACAGATACTCGTCGGCCCGGTCCGGCGCCGCCTGCGAATCGAGTATCGTCTTCAAACCCGCGTTCGCGCGCCCCGCCTGCGACAACCATGCCCGGAACTCATCCGGAATCTCGGATAACACGTTCAGCCGCGCCCGCGCATCCTCCCCGCGCTTGGTATCGTGCGTCGTCGAACACAACATCGCCAGCGGCCACCGCCGGAACCGATGCATGTTGCTCCCGTGATACTCCGCCACCGTACATCCGAACCGCCATGGCTCCCCCCCCACCTCGTTCTGCGACAGCAGCGGACCATACCGGTAAAACGCCGTGTCCTCCACCCCCTTGGCCTGCACCGGACCGGTGTACTGTTGAAACTTCATCGCAAATCGCAGCGCCCGCTGGTACTCGCGTTCGTTCGCCGCCCGCGCCCTGTCCGGCAGCAGCATTCGCGAAACGAACTCAAAAATCGAAGGCTCCATCGCCGGGTTGCGGCGCAGCGCCCGCCCGATCGCCGTTTCCACCGCCTTCTCGTCGTAGGCCGTCCAGCCATGCTCGTTCACATACGTCCGGTACACCGGAAAGCACGCCACCACTTCCCGCAACGCCTCCTGCAGACTGTCGAGCGTGAAATCGCGCCGCCGCCAGTCGGCTTCTGAAATCCGGTTCAACTCGTGCGCCAGCACGTTCAACTCGCTCGCCATCGACGTCGCGATGATCAGCTTCTTGCTCTCGTACACCACATCGGCAAACGATGGCATCTCGCCCGCGAATCGCGAATAGATCCGCCGTAGCCGCGGCGCGCTCCGTCCATCGATAAATACCGCGTTGGTGTCGTTCAAAAAGTCGTAGCCTGTCGTCCCGTGCGCCGCCCACCCGTTCGGGATCTCCTCGCCCAACGACAAGACCTTCTCCACCACAACGTAAAGCCCGCCCCCCGCGCACCGCACCGATTGCGACAACGTACGCAAGTAGTCCGAAGGATCGTACAATCCGTCGACATGATCCAGCCGCAGCCCCGTCACCACTCCCTCCAACGCCAGCTTACTCACCATCTCGTGCGCCGCCTCGAACACCACCGGATCCTCCATCCGGATCGCCGCCAATTCGTTAATGTCGAAAAACCGCCGGTAGTTGATCTCGTGCATCGCCGTCCGCCAGTACGACAGCCGGTATACCTGCCCCTCGAGTAACTCGTGCAACAGCCGGTAGTCGGCGTTCTCCCCTTCCGGCCGATTGAACAACTCCACCCGGCTCTCCACATGCCCGCGCACCGCGCCGCTCCCCTCGGTCAACGCCGCCAAACGGCTCCGCACCACCTCCATCTCCCGAATCCGCTCCGCCGCCGTCTCCGGATCCGTTTCGCTGTAGTCGGGAATATGGTCCAGATGGAACAATATGCTGCGCAGTTCCCGGACATCGGCATCCTCCTCGCCCTGCTCCGCCGTGAACGCCTCCAGCCCATGCCGCAGTAAAACCCGCATCCGCCGCAGCGTCATCGGCAGATCCAGGGACCAGTAATGCAGGGTGAACTCGCCATCGGCATACCTCACCTGCAGTTGTCCGGATTCGAGCACCGCCCCATACTGATCGCCCAACACCGGCAGCAGAATCCGATTCTTCAGTTCCGGCTTCACCGGATCCCAGTCCACGTCGAAAAACCGCGCGTAGGGCGACGATGGCCCGTTCCGCAGCATATCCCGCCACCACGGATTCGCCCGTGGATCGTTGCCCATGTGGTTCGGCACAAAGTCGAGAATCAACCCCAGGCCATGCCGCCGCAGCGCTTCTCGAAACGCCGCGAAATCCTCATCCGTCCCCAGTTCCGGATTCAGACGGCTCGGGTCGCAAAGGTCGTACCCGTGCGTGCTCCCCGGCCGCGCCGCCAGCAGCGGCGATGCGTAAACCTCGGTCACCCCCAACGCCGCCAGATATGGAATCACTTCCGCCGCCCGCCGGAACCCCACCCCGCTCCCGAACTGCAGCCGGTAGGTGGATACCGGCACTCTCAACGGGCGCCCCGCCGGTTTCTCCCCCGGCGCGACCCCGTTGGTCACGTCCGTTTTCCTCCCCCATGCGGCCGCGCCGCCGACCGCA
>JBGSME010000754.1:0-2559 GCA_041740335.1 Bryobacteraceae bacterium
CGAACGCGAATCCCCGCGGTTCTCCTGAAAACTTGTCCCGAACCACATTGACCACATCCACCGCGACACCAGCCTCGGAGAAGAAACTCTCAATATCGCCTTCCGTCGCCTTGAAGGGAAGATTCCCTACGTATAACCGCATTCCGACTATCTCCTTTTCAGCCAGGCCCCGTGAGGGCTCTGGTCCGAGTACGGAGCGGGTTTCACCCGCCCGATCTCACTTCAACTCACGAACTCCTCGAGCAGATTCACTCGAAGCCTTCGCACTCATAGGGCACGACGTTTCGAGCCCCACTACACGCCAAAAGGGTAGATGCGGTCTCGGGGAGGTTACGAACAGGTGGGTAGTCACTCGATCGGGGCCGTCTCAAACCTTCAGCTTTCGCCCCATGGTACCAGAACTTGTCGAAAAGAGCGACGAAAATTTACTTAATCGCCAGCCCAAAAGTTATGTAGGTACAGACGCTCAGGATTCCCTAGCCCGGAAATCGATTGCGTGCTGTTGGCACTTCTTATAAAGGTGGCTGCGCTCCAGTCCAAGCGCCCGCGCCGTGTCAGACATCCGGTACTGATGCTTGCGCAGTTCCAGTAAGATCGCCGTGCGCTCGAAACCTTGCACGCGCTCGGCCAGACTGCCGGCTCCGCTGTCTTCGGAGGGCGTTACAGCGCCCAACCCGGGCAGCGCCAACCGGACCGATTCGGCATCCACATCCCCGTCCGCCAGCAGTAACAAGCGTTCCACAACGTTCCGCAGTTCGCGGATGTTTCCCGGCCAATCGTAACGTGCGAGTAAGTCGATGGCTTCGGTAGTAAAGCCTTTCGTCCTCCACCCGTTTTGTCCGGACACCTGGCGCGAGAAGTGTTCGAGCAGCAGCGGCAGGTCGCCGGACCGTTCGCGAAGCGGCGGGAGGTTCAGCGGAAAAACATAGATCCGGTGATAGAGATCCTGCCGGAAGCGGCCGATCCGAACCAATTCTTCGAGATTGTGATGCGTCGCCACCAGCACACGGACATTCACCGCCAAAGGCCTGGTGCCGCCCACCCGTTCGATCTCGCCCTCCTGCAGCACGCGCAACAGCTTGGCCTGCATCTCAAGCGGCATGTCGCCGATCTCATCAAGGAACAACGTACCCTGGTGCGCCTGTTCAAACTTACCGGGATGCCGCGCGGCGGCGCCGGTAAACGCGCCTTTCTCGTGGCCGAACAGTTCCGATTCGATCAACTCGGCGGGCACCGCCGCGCAGTTCAACGTTACAAACGGTCCGCGTGCCCGCTGGCTACGCTCATGGATCGCCCGCGCCGCCAGTTCTTTCCCGGTTCCAGTTTCGCCGAGGATGCAGACTCGCGTTTCCGACGCCGCCACCTTATCGAGCTGCGCCATCACGCGCGTCATGGCCGCGGAGTTCCACACCAGTTCGTGAGAACCGGCGCGCCGCCGGAGATCCACGTTTTCGCGTTCGAGCCGCGTAAGCCGCAGCACGTTGTCAACAGTCAGCAGCAGTTTGTCGGTGGAAAGGGGCTTCTCGAGAAAATCGATCGCGCCGAGACGCGTCGCCCGCACCGCCATCTCCACGGTGGCCTGGCCGCTGATCATCACGACGGGGGTGCCGACGCCGGCATTTCTGAGGTCTTCGAGCAGCGAGAGCCCGTCGCGGTCCGGCATTACGACGTCGGAAAGAATCAGATCGAAATTCTGATTCCGGGCGAGTTCGAGAGCGCGCGCGGCCTGATCGCACACGGTCGCTTCGTGGCCGGCCAGCCGAAACGCGCGCGCCAGCGAAGCCAGGGTATTTGGATCGTCGTCAACAAGAAGCAGATGTGCCATTGTCTATTGAGTCTTCGGGGCGTTCCCTTGGAATTTCGATACGGAAGCGGGTGCCTTCGCCTTTGCGGCTGGTAACCGAAATTGTACCGCCATGGTCGGAGACGACAGATTGGACGATCGCCAAGCCGAGCCCGGTGCCGTGTTTCTTAGTTGTAAAGTACGGCGTGAAAAGGCGGGCACATTCCTCCGCAGTGAGGCCTTCGCCATCGTCTGCCACCTCAATGGCGGCGGCTTGCCCCTGCGCCGACGCCCGTATTTCGATCCGCCCGCCGCGGGGCATCGCATCCATCGCGTTGAGGATCAGATTTCGTAACGCCCGGGAAAGCTGCTCGGGGTCGGCTTGCACGGTGAGCGCGGAGTGAGCCAGAATCACCTCGGCTTCGATCCGAGCCTTGCCAGGCTGGCTCCATTGCGCCTCGAAGAGTTTCAGAATCGACGGTAGAAACGACGCAAGCGCGATCCTCTCAAACCTCGGCGCGGGCATGCGGGCAAAGTCAGAGAACCCTCCGATGATCGTTTTCAGTTGCCCGATCTCGGCGAGCAAGGTGCCTGTCGATTCCCGGAATACTTCGTCAAACTGCGCCGGATCGGCCGGATCCGCCGCTCGCGCGCGCTGGAGGTTTTCCACGGTGATCTGCAGCGGGAACAGCGGATTCTTCAACTCGTGGGCAAGCCGCCGCGCCAGTTCCCGCCACGCCGCCACGCGCTCCACCTGCAAGAGGCGATCGCGCTGG
>JBGSME010000755.1:0-5600 GCA_041740335.1 Bryobacteraceae bacterium
GCCGATTGGGAGTGAACGAGGTGTTCGGCGTGTTCAGATTCACGCGGTTGAGCGCGTTGAACAGTTCGCCTCGGAACTCGAGGTTCACGCGTTCGCGAACGCGGAATTCCTTAAAGCCCGAAAACGAAACGTCGAAAAGCCCCGGGCCGCGCGTATCGGGAAGGGTTCGCGGAACGTTGCCGATCGTGAAGTCCGGCGGGTTGCGGAACACTTCCGTGTTGAACCATTTTTGGGCGGTCCGCTGGCCGTCAGGCAGAGATGGATTCTCCAGCACATTGGGCCACGCGATTCCGGTAAAGTTATTCGCCCCGCGAACGCGCAGCGGAAAGCCGGTCTGCGCGGTTGCGATGCCGTTCAACTGCCAGCCGCCGAGTACGGCTTGCGTGATCGTATTCGCGCCGGAAAGGAATGGCTTGCCTTTGCCAACCGGCAGCTCGTATACGCCGCTCACCACGAGGCGCTGTGAGACATCGTCCTGATCGATGGCGCGTTCCAGCCGGCGATCGAAGCGGCCGAGGCGGAAATCGCCACCCCCGCCGCCGCTGCCGGCACTGGCGAAGGAGTCGTTGATGAGTTTGCCGTTGGTGTACGAGGTGAGCACGCTCAAACCGCTCGAGTAACGCCGCTCGACGGTTACCTGCAGAGAGTGGTAAATGCTCGATGCGCCGTGATTGGCCAACGTAGTCACGCCGGAATAATCCGGGAAGGGCCGCAAGAGCTGGGATTGCGGAACCGTGCGGCCGGAAATGCCGCCAGTGGTGATCTGGCCAAAGAATGGATTTGGCACCTGATTCTGAAGCGCGAGACCCATCGAGAAAAACGCCGGGTCCATCTGATTCAGGTCGTAATCGCCGCCGAACAGCTTAACGCCCCGATTGCCCGCATAACTGACCGAGGCTACCCAGCTACCGGCGATCTGGCGCTGTACCGTCAGGTTCCATTGTTGAAGGTAAGGCGTCCGGACGTTATAGTCCTGATAGCGGACACCCAGTCCGCGAAAAGCGGAAGGGCCGCCGGCGGCGCCGAGCGGCTGAAGGATCGCTGTCGGGCCCTCGCTGAACTGGAACGCCTTGAAGGGGCCGGAGGTCGGCGCCACAAAGGGCGTTACCACTTCAAAGCCAAGGGAATTCGATGCATCGCCAGAGGTATCGGTGGATTCCGAAAGCAGATAGACAAGGCCGTAGCCGCCGCGGATGGCTGTCTTACCATCCCCGGTCAAGTCATAAGCGAATCCGAACCTGGGGCCAAAGTTATTGTAATCCCGGCCCACGAAATGCCGCGGCGATGTGGCGCCGGCATAAGTGAGAATGCCCGGCAGGTTCGTTTCCGGGTTGTTGAGAAACGGATCGAAGTTGGAATGCTTGTCGTGGCGTTCCACCGGACCCGAGGCCAGGTCATACCGCATACCCAGGTTGAGCGTGAGCCGTGGCGTGATCTTGAAATCATCCTGGACATAACTGCCATGGGACCAGTTATGGAACGAGAAAAACGGGCGGATGCCGATCTGCCCGCTGGTAACTTCGCCCAGCAGAAAAGTGGCCAGTCCGAAGCCCGTGCCGGCGGGAACCAGCGGATTGTTAGTGAGTGCCGCCGTGAAATTGAAGAGGCCCGAAGGGTTCAAGCGGTTTACCCAATTGAGCCGGAGGAACCGCTGATCGACACCGAACTTGATCTGGTGCCGGCCGCGAATCCAGGTGAGCGAATCGGCAAACTGAATGGAGTGCTGGGCGCGTTTTCCGCCGGAAAAACCGGATGACCCAATGTTCAAAAGGCCGCTGATGGTGATCGGCGGAAACTGATCCTGAGGAATGATCTTCGGGTAGCCCAGTTGCTCGGGCCATCCCTGGTCAAAGCTTGGGTGCAGGAACGGAAGGTTCTGGCGGGTCACGTTAGCCTTGAACTCATTGATCACCGTCGGCGAGAAGACGTGGGTTTCCGTGAAGATGAAGTTGTGATTGTCGCGCTGGTCATTGCGCGCGTTGGGGTCCGCCGGGCCAAGGCCGAAGCCCTTGTCCTGACGGGTATTCCGGGTCCCTGAGTAGCGGAAGAACGCACTGTCTTTTTCCGTGAAGCGGTGATCGATGCGGATATTGGTGACGCCCTGGTTGGACGGCGAACTGGCGAGACCTAGAAAATTGAGCGAGTTGGTGAATGGGTCCGATGGCGCCTGATTGGCCAGCGGCATGAATGCGAGAACGCGCTCCGATAAAGGATCGAAGCGGTTCCTGGGGACGATATTGCCCGGGAAGAGCTCACGAACAAAGCCGGATCCGTTGGGGTTGGCGCGCGTGGTGGCGGGATCGTAAATCGGCAGCAGCACGCCGCGCCCATCGCGCGTATTCGAGAAATCGCCGGCGCGCTGCTCCGGAGTGGCTACGGTGCCGCGGCGAAGAGTAGCGCTACGATGACGCCATCGTTCATAGCCAAAGTAGAAGAACGTTTTGTTTCGGCCATCGTAAATCTTCGGGATGCGAACCGGTCCGCCAATGGTGCCTCCGAATTGGTTGTAGCGCAACACGGGTTTGATGCGGCCGGTAATCGGATCGCGCTGGGTGGCGTACGCATTCCGCGCGTCGAGCGCGTCGTTCCGGAAGAACTCGTAGGCTGACCCGTGGAATTCATTGGTGCCGGATTTGGTAACCACGTTGACGACACCGCCGCTGGTTTGGCCGTACTCCGCCTTCAGCGAGTTCGTCTCCACCTTGAACTCTTCCACCGCGTCCACCATCGGCACCACCGAGATTTCATTGTGGACGGGAACCGTATTGGAACCGCCGTCGAGATAGAACTGGTTGCCGTAAACGGGGCCGCCGTTGAAGCGTATTTGCGAAAAGGCCTGGTTGCTGATCTCGGCAAAGCCATCCGTGCTGTTCAGCCTCGGTTGCACCCCGGCCACCAGTTTGACCAGGTTGAACACATGCCGCCCGTTGAGGGGCAGTTGCTCGATTCGCTGGCGCTCTACGACTGTGCCGAGCGAGGATTCCTCGGTGGCCACTCGCGACATCTCGCCCGACACGGTCACCGTTTCCGCGGCCGCGCCAACCTCAAGCGTGATGTCGAGGCGCAGGCGCTGCGAAACTTCAAGGACAATGCCAGTGCGTTGGAATGTCTTGAACCCGGTGACGGTGGCCGAGACTTCGAACGCGCCTACCGGAAGCGATGGGATGACGAATGTTCCGTCGCCGGACGACGTGCCCTTATATACCAGGTTGGTGCCGACGTGTTTGGCCGACACCTCCACGCCCGGGACGCGCGCTCCCGAGGAGTCAGAAATGGTGCCGGTGATGGTGCCCTTCGGCGACTGCGCCAGGGCCGCGGCGCAGAGCAAAGCGGAGAGAACGTAACTGCGAGAAACCATGTTGGACCTCCTGTATCTTAAGCTGCGGCTATTGTACATCAATGATGATTCATGCTTCTATGCGCGCCCACCGGCGAAGCCGGCAACCCGTTAATGCGTCGAAACGTTTTGCGCGAAGCGGCCACTATGTAGGTTCATGCACAAACACGGGATGAGGGCGCTGCCGTTCGCCCTCTCATTGTTCGCCGCGAGCGTCGCCGCGCAGCCGAACTACCCGGAGGGCTTTCCCTCCACTCCTTATCCGGAATTCGAAGGTTGCAGCAACAGCCAGGAGGCCTACCTCAAAAAGGCGTGGCGCCTCGCCCACTACTACTCCTGGCGTGCGGACCGTCTACTCCAACACATCGGGAAACAATCCGGGGACGAGCGGATCTACCTTTGGAACCTTGATTTTCAAGACACCCTTGCCGCCGCCACCAGCCCCCGGAATTTCTTTGGCTCCTACACTGCCGGCAGCTACAATTTCGTCGAGGAGGCTGTGCAAAAAGCCGTCCGGCGCTTTGAGCAAAGGGGCAGTGGACTGAAGGGGATCCGTACTGTCCGCTGCGGCCAGCCAAGGGCGCCGCGGCCCGACGAACACACCGACGTTTGTCCCGCCGGCAACCCGGGCGCCGACGGCTCGCCGTCTGCCTACCACGCCCCGGCGGGCGTCATCGTCACGTGTCCGGAATTCTGGATCGACGTCAACAATAACTTCGACGATCCGGACTCGCGGCTGTTTCGCGCTGCCCGCACTCTCGTCCATGAGATCTTCCATTGGCTATCCGTGGATGGCCACTACGTGAAGGATCGCCACGGCGACGGCGCCGGCGGGCACAAGGACAAGAAATACTACGGAGCCGCCAACGTCGCCTATCTCGCCGAGCACCAACGCACCTGGGCTACCCGCAACAACGACAGCTACGCCCGCTTCATCGCCAACGCCGGTAACGCCAAGCCGCTCTATTCGGCCGTGTGGACGAAGAAGGAAGGCTCCGGCACCGGCGGCCTGTTTCTCGACCTTACTTGGGACAAACTGGTTGAGCGATGGAAGGAGCTGGGCACGGGAGGGCAGTACCTTTCGAGCGTCAGCACCTATGTTCTCGGCGGCACCCGGCGCTACACCGGCGTCTGGCGCATTGGGCGGGGCAACGGCGCTCTCTATCAGGCATCGTGGCCGGACTTTGCCGCCAAGTTCAGCGAACTGAAAAAAACGCAGGATCTCATCGACATCGAGGTTTTCAAGACCGGCGATTCTTTCACCTATCTCGGCGTCTGGCGTCAAAAACAACCCGGATCCAACGGCGACGGCGGCCTGCTCAACGATCTCACCTGGAACCAACTCACTGCCCGCTGGAACGAGTTCCACTCGAAGGCTTGGCTGTGTGACGTCGAGACCTATCTGAAGAACGGGAAACGCCGCTACGTGGCCGTTTGGCGGGCCGGCGCCGGCAACGGATCCTTGTACCGAAGCACCGATTGGGGTGATTTCGATACGCTCAGGCGGAGCGTCGCCGGCACCGAGGATCTGGTGGATTTCGAGCGCGACCTAACCGGAGACGGCAAGTGGTTGAATCTCGGCGTCTGGCGAAAGGGCTCGCCGAGCGGCCAAATTCAGGCCAACGCCAACCAGCAGCAATTCCTCAAAGCATGGCAGGACCAAAAGGCCGGCTTCACGCTGGTGGACGTCGAGGTGTTCGTTCCGCTGCCGCTCCGTATCCGCTAGGCGGCTTTTAACGCCCCTCGCTCGACGGCGGAACCAGTCCCTTCATCCGCATGTAGGTGACGAGATTGCCATAGTGCTCGAAGTTGTGGCTGGTGTTGAACGACAGCACGTTCATCTTGGTGCGCTCGCCGCCGAAGAACTTCACTACGCCGCCGGCGTCGGAATCGGCAATCGCGTAGGCCTTGCCGCAGTAGGCGAAGGCGTCCTTTAACGCTTGTGTCAGATCCGCTTTCGAGGTCTTTGTCTTTTCAATCTTGGGCGCCGGGTTCTTCTCGCCGATGACGGCGGAGCAAAAGGTGTATTGTGCGTCGGCGATATGGCCGAGAATTGCACCGAAAGAGCGGACATCCGGGGTCGGCTTGTAGGAAAAGTTCTCTTCTGGCATTTTTTCGGCGGACTTCACGATCACGCCGCTCACCTGACCCTGGAGCGCTTGCGCGCCGCCCATGAGGGTCTTCATGTCAGGCCCTTGCGCGAGAAGCGCGCCGGCAAGAAACGGGAGGAGGATGGTTGCTTTCATCTCTCTTATTTAGCACG